>JAITWP010000297.1 GCA_031285365.1 Azoarcus sp. | reverse complement strand
CCCGCCACAGCATCGTGCGCCGCTCACGCTCGGCAACATCCTCGGCACGGGCAGCGTCATACGGGTAGGCGCGATAGCCGATGGACTGGATGGCCCCGAGAATGTCGGAAAGCTTGATCCGGCGTTCGTCCCAGCGCACGCGCACGCGCCGGGTGGCGTAGTTGATCTGCACTGCGGAGACTCCCGGCTGGAGGGCAATGTGCCGCTCGTTCAACCACACGCAGGCCGCGCAGGTGATGCCTTCGAGAATCAGTGATGTTTCGCGCTCATGCTCACCGACCGGACGCACGAACCCCTGCTGAAACTCGGGATGGTCGAAGTGCCCCAGTTCGCGCAGTTCATCCGGTATTGCCCCGGGACGCCGCTCGGGCATGGCATCGCGGCGACGGTAGTAGTCGGTCAATCCGTTATCGACGATCAGCCGCGCCGCCGCCTCGCATCCGGCACAGCACATGTCGCGCTGCCTGCCGTCCACGTCTACATGATGATGCGCCTGTGGCGGGATCGGCAGACCGCAGTGATAACAGGCTGGATCAACGGAGGGTATGGCGTCTGAACTCATAAGTTTTTCCCGGCTCTACCGCCGTTCCACTAGGTACAACATCATCGCTGCCGCAGTAAGGAACAGCAGGCTTGGCGTGACCGCAGCAATCGCGGGGGGCCATGAATTGATCATTCCAAGGCTGGAAAACATTCCGTTGAGCAGGTAGAACGCCACCCCGAGCATCACGCCAAGAAACACCTTCACACTGACCCCGCCGCTACGCTCGTGGGTCAGCGCAAACGGCAAAGCCAGAATCATCATCACCAGCGAAGTGAAAGGCATGTTGATCTTTTTCCACAGAGCAATTTCATAGCGGTTCGTATTCTGCTGGTTTTCGCGCAGATGATAGATGTAGGTCAGCAGGGTCGTTACCGACATCCGCTCGGGCTGCACCATCAGCACACTGAGCACTTCGGGAGTCAGCGCCGATTCCCAGATCATCTCGCCGGGTGAAGCCAGTGCGGTGTGATCGTCGAAAAAATCGGTGCGAGTCACGCCGGTCAAATGCCAGTACCCCTTGCCCTTGTCAGCCGCCTCGACATAAACGCCGCGCGCTGCCTCGGCAATGGATTGCAACACGTTGGCATCATCGAACGTGTAGACCCGGACATGCTCCATGCTTCGATCCGGGTGCAGGGTGCGCGCATTGATCACGCGCGAGCCATCCTTGATCCACAGCCCCGAGCGCAATTGCTGCGAAATGGTCGAATTGGTCGAGGTCAGCCTCCATTGCCGTGCCGCGCTCTCGGCAGGCGGCGCGATGTATTCGCCAAAAACGTAAATGAGCACCACAGGAACGATGCTGATCAGGCAGAGCATTCCCAGCATCCTCCTCGTCGAGAGACCCGAGGAGCGCATGACCGTGATTTCGGAATGACGGGCCAACGAGGTCAGGGCAAAGAGCGAACCAATCAATACCGCCACCGGCAGCAACTCATACGCCCGGCTTGGAATGAGCATCATCACGTATACCAGCGCGTGGAAGGCCTGATAGCCGTGCTTGCCGATGTTGTCGAGTTCGTTGACGAAATCGAAAAAGGCAAATAGCCCAAGCAAACCCACCAGCACCGTCAAGCTGGCTCCATAAACTTCCCGCGCAATGTAGGCGAACAGAATGCGACTCATTGCGTCTGCTCCTGCCCAGGCTCATCTACGGGTCTGCGACGCCTCCAGAACGGCGCCACCACAAGACGTCGGTAGAGGTACCACACCAATAATGCCGATGCCAGCAGATGCGGCAAGAGCAATCCGAGCGCAAGCGGCAGCTTCCCCTGTGACACCCAGCTCTGGCACACGAGAATGGCATTGTTGTAGATCAGATAAATCAGGATTGCCAACAACAGGTTGACGCCGCGCCCGGCACGCGGATTGACGAAGGAAAGCGGAATCGCCAAAAGCGCCAGAAACAATGCCGCCAGCGGCGTATTGATGCGGCCGCTCAACTCACCAAGACTGCGATTATCCGACTGCTGGAGTAGTTCGACTGTTGGTTTCGCGCGTGTCCGCAAAGATTGCACAGTCTTCTGGTTCGATTCGATACGTACCTGGTAGCGATCGAAAACCATGACACGGTATTCCGGCGTCCCCGGTTTGCCCTCATAGCGCCTGCCCTGCTCAAGAATCACATAGCGATCGCCTTCTTCGTCAACCCGGGTCGATCCTTTTGAAGCCACGACCACGGACAACCCGCCATCCTTCTTCTCCTCGTTCACGAAAACGTTGCGTACCTTGCCATCTTCGCCCGCCTCGAATTCGATGAAAAAAACCCGCCGCCCGCCCGAGGATTCCCGGAAATCCCCTGGTGAGACACGTTGCGTATCGTCACGGGCTTCCAGCTTTCCGCGATATTCATAGCTCTTCTGGCTCGCCCAGGGGCCAAGGAACAACGTCGACCCGGCAATCAGCAGAATCAACGGCAAGGCGAACCGCAGCACCGGCCCAATCCAGGCCGTCAGCGGCAAACCGGAAGCAAACCACACCATCATTTCCGAGTCCCGGTAGCCGCGCGACAACGCCAGGAGCACGCCGAGAAACACAGTCAGGGTAAGCACGGTGGACAAATCCGTCAGTGAACCGAAGCCGATCAACGCCAGCACGGCATCAACCGGCACTCGCCCTCCTGCTGCCTGCCCGAGCAGGCGAATGAGCACGACGGTAATCAGCACCGCGAACAACGTGACGAACACCGCTCCCGCCACCTGTGTGAATTCCCGATGAAGGGCGCGGCGGAAAATCATCGTTCGATAACCAAATGAAAGTTCAGGGAAAGAAACAGGCAGACCTTTGACGGACTCCGCCGAAACGGGACATAATCTTCTGTTGCCGGGCGGCGCGGGCGCATTACCATGAAAAACCCATGAAAAGGCGTTCCTTCACGTTCTCGCTGGAGCGAAGCCTATGAAATTTACCATAAAGATTGCCTCCCCCGAAAAATCGGAAGCGGGCCTTTTGGCCGTCTGCGTATTTGTAGACGGTTCCCTGCCTCCGATGAGTCAGGCTATAAACGAAGCCAGCCGAGACAGACTCTCCGAGTTTGTTTCTTCCGGCGAACTCGATGAAAAAGCCGGATCGACCCTGCTTTTGCACGGACTCACGAACGTTGCCGCCGAACGGGTGTTGCTGGTAAGTCTGGGCAAATCGACCTCTTTCGGTGACAAAGCCTGGCGCGATGCCCTTGCCGCCATAGGCAAAGCGTTCAAAGACACCCCGGCCAGGGAGGGCGCAATCGTGCTCGAAGAAACCACCCTGCCACCGGGACGCGACCTCACCTGGGCGCTACGACAAGCCACGCGCATCATCGCTGAACGCGCCTACAGGTTCGATGCCCCCCGTGCCAAGAATGAGAACGTAAAACGCGGTGCGCGCAAAGTTGCGTTCATTCTTTCCTCCAAACCCAGTCAATCGCAAAAAGAAGCCATTCTCCACGGACAGGCCATCGCTGAAGGCATGGCGCTGGCAAAAGACTTGGGCAATTACGGAGCCAACGTCTGCACGCCCGCCAAACTGGCCGAAACCGCACTCGCTCTGGGCAAGGAATTCAAATTTGAAGTCGATGTCCTCAACCGTGCCGACATGGAAAAACTCGGCATGGGCGCTTTGCTTTCAGTGGCGCAAGGCTCATGCCGGGAACCGAAATTTATCGTCATGCAATACCACGGCCGCAACCTCTCCCACGGAAAAAAGGGGAAAGCGTTCAAAAACAACGATTCGCCCTCGCGTCCGATTGTGCTGGTCGGCAAGGGCATCACGTTCGACTCCGGCGGTATCTCGCTCAAACCCGGCCCGGAAATGGACGAGATGAAATACGACATGTGCGGCGCGGCCAGCGTCATCGGCGCCTTCAAGGCCATTGCCCTCATGAAGTTGCCGATCCATGTAGTCGGTCTCGTTCCGGCCTCCGAAAACATGCCCAGTGGCGATGCCTCCCGCCCCGGTGACGTCGTGCGCTCGATGTCCGGTCAGACCATCGAAATTCTCAACACAGATGCAGAAGGGCGCCTGATTCTCTGTGACGCCCTCACCTACGCCGAACGCTTCAACCCCGATTGCGTCATCGACATCGCCACGCTGACCGGGGCCTGCGTCGTCGCGCTGGGCAGAATCCCCAGCGGGCTGCTTTCCACCGATGACGCTCTGGCCGACGAACTGACGCAAAACGGGCTCGACTCGGGCGATCGCGTATGGCGGTTGCCGCTATGGGAGGAATACCAGGAATTGCTCAAAAGCAACTTCGCCGACATGGCCAACGTCGGCGGCCGTTTCGGCGGCGCGATCACCGGCGCAGCTTTCCTGTCGCGTTTCACCAAGGCCTACAAATGGGCACACCTGGACATTGCCGGCACGGCCTGGCTGTCCGGCGATGCCAAAGGAGCCACGGGCCGCCCGTTGCCCCTGCTCGGTGAATTCCTGATTGGTCGTACCAAGGTACACTAGACTATTTGGGTTACCGTCATGACGAGTGTTCATTTCTATCACAACACCGAAGACCCGATTGATCTGGTCTGTGAACTGCTCGCCAAAGCCCATCGCGGCGGACGCAAGGCTGTCGTCATCAGTCCGGACACAACCCTGGCGCAACGGCTCGACCGCC
>JAITWP010000286.1 GCA_031285365.1 Azoarcus sp. | reverse complement strand
GATTTCTTCGCCTTCCCGGGACACCGGAACCTGGGCGATTTCGACATCATAGTGCGCGTCGGGTTCTTTAACGCGGTGGACGCGGGCGAAAGTCCGGGGTCTGTAGATGCGAGCGACATTCCTGCCTTCGGCCGCGATACGCCCATCCCGCGTCAGGCGCTCCAGCCTGCGCTGCAGAGTACGTCGGCTGATGTTCCCGCAACGCGCGGAAAGAATCTGGTGAAGCCTTGAAATGCCAATGCCTTCGGGATGCTCCGACACCACGCCCGCGATGAACTCGCAGTACCGGGAAATTTCTGTCCGCTTCATGATGCCTCCAGCAGGATCACAGCATGCATTATGTCATATGCGTGATGCCTGGGTCATTTAGCGAAGCAAATGCACTCGACGCGAAATCAATCCAGTTTTTTCGACAACTCCTGCGCGTCGAAATCATCTTTCGGCTCCGCCGCCGGGCCAAGATGGATGCCCGCCTGCGCAAGCCGTTCGATGAAGAGATTGAAACGGCGATCCGTGTCGGCCGCGTGTCCAAGCAGGCTGTGTACGGCATGAGCCAGCGGATCATCCATGTCTCGCGTAACACCATAGGCCGAGAAGCCGTCCTGTTCCGCCGGAGGCGCAGAATCGGAATCGGGTTTGCGAGAATCCGATTTACGGTCAGGATCGAGGATGTGTGCCGGGTTTCCCACTGCCGTAGCCCCGGCAGGCACGGGTTTGATGACGACCGCGTTGGAACCGATCCGCGCGCCGTCGCCGATTTCAAACCCGCCAAGCACTTTCGCGCCCGCGCCCACCACGACGCCGCGCCCAAGCGTAGGATGGCGTTTTGCGCCGCGATAGAGCGACGTGCCGCCGAGAGTCACACCCTGGTAAATGGTACTGTCATCACCGACGACAGCAGTTTCCCCGATCACCACGCCCATGCCATGATCGATGAACACGCGCCGTCCGATTACCGCACCCGGATGAATTTCGACTCCGGTCAAAAAACGCCCGATATGGCTGATGAAACGACCCAGCCAGAAAAAGCGCCGCCGCCAAGCCGCATGCGCAAAGCGGTGAAGAATCAGGGCATGAACGCCGGGATAGCAGGTAAGCACCTCCCAAGTCGAACGCGCAGCCGGGTCGCGCTCACGCACGGTGGCCAAATTTTCACGCAAGTGCTCGAACATGGAAGTGTTTCCTTAAAAATGTCCATTTTACTAAATCTACCGGTAGTTCTTCACGCCCGCATCAAAACTGGAAAGAATGCCTCGCAGGATGGCGATTTCCTCTTTTTCAAGCCGTGCCCGTCCGAACAGGCGCCTCAGCCTCGGCATGAGACGACGGGGTTTGGCAGGATCGAGAAAACCGCTCGCCACGATGCTTGATTCGAGGTGTTCGAAAAAATTCTCGACTTCATCGTGTGTGGCCGGTTCGGGCAAAGTCTCCGAAGGAAGCGCATCAGCCCCCTCCCCCATTGCCGCCAGACGCAACTCGTAGCACATCAACTGCACCGCCGCGCCAAGATTGAGCGAAGGGTAATCGGGGTTGGCCGGAATCGTCACTGGCAACGTGCAAAGCCCCAATTCTTCGTTGGAAAGACCGCTCGCCTCATTACCGAACACCAGTGCCACTTCGCCGCGAGTGTTCCGGCTCCATTGCATGAGTTCAGCGGCGGCGGCACGGGGATCGAGCCGCGCAAGCGACAAATCCCGCCGACGCGCCGTCAACGCCGCTGCGAACACGGTTCCTGAAAGCGCCTCCTGCAGGGAATCGACCACGCGCGCACCGACAAGCACGTCCCCCGCTCCGGAAGCACGCGCCTCGGCCACGGGATCAGGGAAGAAAGCCGGGGAAACCAGCCAAAGATGAGCCAGCCCCATCGTCTTCATCGCCCGTGCCACCGCGCCGATATTACCGGGATGACTGGGACGGGAAAGCACTACGCGAATACGACCGAGCGCAGAGAGGTCATTCATAATAGAATTCTTCGTTTTCTGCCCAACTTCGGGAACGGTTTATTACGAATGCGCCCAAATTTCGACCCTGCTGTCAACATTGCCGTCAAAGCCGCGCGCCGCGCCGCGTCCGTCATCAATCAGGCTGCCAATCAACTGGAACTGCTCAATATCGAGGCCAAAGCTCACAATGATTTCGTCACCGATGTCGACCGCGCCGCCGAGACAGTCATCGTCGATATTCTGCGTGAAGCTTTCCCGGAGCACGGCATTTTAGCAGAAGAGTCGGGCCGTTCCGGAGCCGAGGACGGGAGCGGAGAGTATGTCTGGGTAATCGACCCGCTGGACGGCACGACCAATTTCATCCACGGCTTTCCGCAGTACGCGGTCTCCATTGCGCTCACCCGCCGAGGTATCCCCGAACACGCGGTCATTTTCGATCCGGTTTCTAACGAACTTTTCACCGCCTCGCGCGGTCGTGGCGCATACATGAATGATCGCCGTATCCGCGTCTCGCGCCGCCTGCGTCTGGCCGACGCTCTGCTCGGCACAGGTTTTCCGTTTCGCCAGTTCGCGCATATCGATGTCTACCTCGCCATGTTCCGTGAACTTGCGCAAAAGAGCGCCGGTCTGCGGCGCGCGGGGGCGGCGGCGCTCGATCTCGCCTACGTTGCCAGTGGTCGACTGGACGGTTTCTGGGAGATCGGCCTCTCATCCTGGGACATGGCCGCCGGTGCACTACTCATCCAGGAAGCGGGAGGATTCGTTGCGGATTTCGATGGCGAAGGAGAGTATCTCAAGAGCGGCAACATCGTCGCCGGAACGCCCAAGGTGTTCACCGAACTGCTGCTCACCGTGCAATCCTGCTGGAACGCTCGCGCCTGAACGAACGTTTCAGCAGCTGGCGGGCGTTTGTCGTGGACAGCGCACAAGTGTACGCATCGTGCACATCAAGAGTACCCCTACGTGCATGAAGGCATTTGTCACGCTGTTCAATGTGACGTTCTCCCGTCTCCAGTGACAATGATTGATAATCAGGGCAGTACTCGTGGAATTTCGCCATGCACTCCGCTCAAGAACTTGTCACTTACATCGAGTCTCTTGCCGCCTTGCCTTCGGTGTATTACCGGGTTCGCGAACAGCTCGAGTCGCCAGATGCCACCATCAGCGAAGTCGCACATCTGATTGAGACGGATCCCGCGCTCACGACCGGAGTTTTGAAACTCGTCAACAGCGCCTTCTACGGTCTCAGCCGCAAAATCGAAAGTGTCGAGCGCGCCATTCTCGTCCTCGGCTTGCGCCAGACGCACGAGCTGGTACTGGCCATCACGATCAGCAACGTGTTCGACGGCATCCGTCCCCAATACATGGACATGAGACGATACTGGATCGGATGCATGATGACCGCACTGACCACGCGTGAACTGGCTCACCTGACCTGCAACCCTGCCGCCAGCCGCCTGTTCATAATTGGTCTCCTGGCCGACATCGGACATCTTGTGATGTATCAAACCGTGCCCGAATTAACCATCGAAGCCCAAACCGCTGCCGATACCGGAGGCGAACCTCTCTTTGAAGCCGAACACCGTATCGTTGGCTGTGATTCAGCGGAAGTCGGCGCAGCGTTGATGGACAACTGGAGATTACCGACGAGTTTCGCCGAAATCATTGGTGCTCAAATCATGCCGCGTTTGGCCGGCAAACATGTCATCGAGGCGGAGTTGCTCCATATTGCGCTCGCTCTCAGCAAGGCCGACCGTTACAACGAACCGAGCGATCGGGCACTCAAGCGCATCGATCCGCGCATCTGGAATAACGTGAGGCTAAGCCCCGAGAGCTTCCCACATATCCGCGAAGCGGTCGAAATGAACCTGAGTTCATGCACAACCATGTTTTTCCCCAGCACGGCCTGACCGAGAACACTTGAAGCTTGCACTGATCTAGTCCCTCATGGTATCAATACAAGGTTTTTTTACAGGCAGGGGACAGACATGTCGTACGTTGATAAAGTGCTGGGCGAGCTTATCGCCAACAATCCGAACCAACCGGAATTTCATCAGGCCGCTACCGAGGTACTGAACTCTCTCAGGTTGGTAGTCGATAACGATGACAGGTATGCCAAGGCAGGCCTGCTCGAACGCCTGGTGGAGCCGGAGCGTCAGATCCTGTTCCGCGTCCCCTGGGTAGACGACAACGGCAAAGTGCACGTCAACCGGGCTTACCGTGTGCAGTTCAACAGCGCCATCGGGCCTTATAAAGGCGGATTACGTTTTCATCCATCGGTCAACTTGAGCATCATCAAGTTCCTGGGCTTTGAGCAGACGTTCAAAAACGGGCTGACAGGGCTGCCTATCGGCGGCGGCAAGGGCGGCAGCGATTTCGACCCCAAAGGCAAATCCGACCACGAAATAATGGCCTTCTGCCAGAGCTTCATGACCGAACTCACCCGCCACATTGGCGCGGACACCGACGTACCCGCTGGCGACATTGGCGTAGGAGGCCGCGAAGTTGGCTTCATGTACGGGCAGTACAAGCGGCTCAAGAACGTCTACGAAGGCGTGCTGACCGGCAAGGGCCTGACCTACGGCGGTTCCCTGGCGCGCACCGAGGCCACCGGCTACGGCCTGCTCTACTACATAGAAGAAATGCTCAAGGATCACGGGCAATCCATTGAAGGAAAAACCGTGCTGGTTTCCGGCTCGGGCAACGTAGCCATCTACGCAACGGAAAAGGCAATCCAGCTGGGCGGCAAGGTGCTCACCTTGAGCGATTCCAACGGCTGGATCTACGACAAGGACGGCATCGACCTCGCTGTTGCGAAGGAGGTCAAGGAAGTCAGGCGCGCTCGTATCAAGGAGTATCTCAACTACCGCCCCAGCGCCGAATACCACGACGGCAAAGGCTTATGGCACGTGAAGGCCGACATCGCGCTG
>JAITWP010000234.1 GCA_031285365.1 Azoarcus sp. | reverse complement strand
GCGGCCTCTTCATCAACCAGGATGTTGCCGAAAGCCTCACCCGCGATATGCTCCAGAGCAACCGGGAGCAGTTGCCCCACAAGCGCCTCACCGACCGCAATTACCAGATATTTCTCATGCTCGTGCAGGGACTTGGCGTTTCCGAGATTGCCCGACGGCTCAATTTGAGCGTGAAAACCGTCAGCACCCATAAAGCCACTATTCAGGTCAGGATGGGATTGAACAACACCGCTGAACTCGTTCGCTACGCCATTCAGCATCAGCTCATCGAGAGTGATGCGCCGTTGTCGGAGCAGGGACGGGCTTGAGACCCGCTCCAAAGATAGGAATATTCCTACCCCCTCCCTCGCGATTCCTGATGGGTTTATCAGGTTTTGCCACCTTCTGTTGCCGCATTTTCCGACGCAGAATGGCACAAGGGATTATTTCGCAGCTTTTTGCTTAACCGGTAATTTTCCATATTTGTGGCGTGATTATTCAGCGCACAATGCAAGGAGGATGCCAGATGCGGGGCAGCGTACGCTGCTGCGGTAATGGCGCTCCGAATAAAGCGGATTTTTCCGAGGAGGATGAATGATGAAAAGCCTGGCAGTCAAAGCAACAGTAATAATGCTGGCGGCGACATTCGGGATGACGGCGTGGGCCTCAGAATCCCTGCAGGATGTGATGAAGCGGCGCGGTCTCAGTCAACAGGATATTTTGTCTGCGGCCAAGACGTACACGCCAACCGGCAAGCGCGATGAATTTTTGGCCTTCAGCTCCGGCGGACAGTCGGGTCAGGTCATTGTTTATGGCATTCCTTCAATGCGTATTCTGAAATACATCGCAGTGTTTACGCCCGAACCCTGGCAGGGCTACGGGTATGACGAGGAATCAAAAGAAATACTCAGAGGGGGGCGGATCGACGGGAAGGATATTACCTGGGGCGACACGCACCACCCGGCCATTTCCGAAACCAACGGGCAGTACGACGGGCAATTTCTTTTCATCAACGACAAGGCAAACCCGCGTCTCGCCGTGATCGATCTGAGGGACTTCGAGACCAAGCAACTCGTGGTAAGCCCGATCTTCAAGTCGGAACACGGCGGCGCATTCGTGACGCCCAATACCGAGTATGTGTTCCAGACCGCGCAGTACGCCGCGCCGCTGGAGCCCAGAAAGTTCTATCCGCTCGAAGAGTTCAACGAGAAGTATCGCGGCGGGATCACGTACTGGAAGTTTGATCGTAAGGCGGGTCGCCTCGATCCGTCGAAATCTTTCTCTATCGAATTGCCGCCGTATTCGCAGGATCTGTCGGACGCGGGCAAGGGACCGTCGGATGGCTGGTCTTTCACGAATTCCTTCTGTTCTGAACGCTACGTCGGTGGTATTGAGCGGGGTCGTCCGCCGTTCGAGGCCGGTTGTTCGGCCAAGGATACGGACTACCTGCACGTGATCAACTGGAAGAAAGCCGCCGAACTCGTTGCGCAGGGCAAGGCGAAGAAGATCAACGGACACGATGTGTTGATGATGGACACGGCGGTGAAGGAAGGCATCCTTTTCCTGATCCCCGAACCGAAGTCGCCGCACGGCGTGGATGTGACGCCTGATGGCAGGTTCATCATCGTCTCGGGCAAGCTGGATACGCACGTGTCCGTCTTCTCCTTCGACAAGATCATGGCAGCGATCAAGGCGAACAAGTTCGAGTCGAAAGACCCGTACGGCATTCCGGTGATAAGCATGCAGGATGCACTGCAATTACAGGTGCCGCTGGGTCTGGGGCCATTGCATACGCAATTCGACTCGAAGAAGTGCATCGCCTACACCTCGCTTTACGTCGACTCCCAGGTTGCCAGGTGGAACTACTGCGACGGCAAGGTGCTCGACAAGATTTCGGTGCACTACAACATCGGTCACCTGATGACGATGGAAGGCGATGCCACCGATCCGAAGGGGCGTTACCTGGTTGCGCTGAACAAGCTCTCCATCGACCGTTTCAACCCGGTCGGGCCGCTGCATCCGCAGAACCATCAACTCATCGACATCAGCAATGAAAAGATGCAGTTGCTCTACGACATGCCGTTGCCGTTGGGCGAACCGCACTACGCGGTGGCTATCCAGGCTTCCAAACTCAAGCCGGGCATACGCTATGCGGTGGGAACCGATAGCCGTACCGACAAGAAGCATCCGGGCGCTGTCCGTGCGGGCGAAGAGCGGGTCGAGCGCAATGGCAACAAGGTGACGGTGTATGGCACGGCGATTCGCTCGCACTTCACGCCTGAAATCATCGAGGTGGAAGTGGGTGACGAGGTGACGATCGTCATGACCAACCTTGAGCGTGCACAGGACGAAACCCACGGCTTTACCGTTTCCACCTACAACGTGCACATGTCGATCGAGCCAGGCAAGACGGCATCGGTGAAGTTCAAGGCGGACAAGGAAGGCGTGTATCCGTACTACTGCACGGAGTTCTGTTCCGCGCTGCACCTCGAAATGCAGGGCTATTTTCTGGTGAAGCCGAAGGGCTGGAAGCCGGCGACGAAGAAAGAAATGGCCAAGGCGACCTATACCGAGCAGGATTACCAGGCGCAGTTGAAGAAGATCGCCGATACGCAGGTGGTGATCGACTCGGTGGTGAGCTTTATCACCAGCCACAACTACAAGGACTTCCCGGATGTGGTGAGCATGGTCGAGGACGCTTTCGACCAAGCCGGCAAGATCCCCGATGTCAAGGCCAAGCATGAAGCAGCCGCAGCCAAGAAGGATTGGGAAAACGCTTGCCTCTGGGCCGAACAGGTATGGCAATACCAGGTCAAGACCGCTGACCTCGGTTTGCGCGCCAAGACCTATCTTGAGCAGAACAAGGCCAAGAAGGTCAAGTAATCTCCGAGAGCGCTCCCCTCCCTCGTGTGTGCTTCTCGCACACGAGGGGTGGTGGAGACAACGCACTCTACAAACCAGGGAAAAGCAATGAAACGACTATTGGCATTATTCGCCGTGGGGACACTTGCGCTCTCGACAGCCGTTGCCGCATCCGATGGAGCGAAGCTGTACGCCGAAAAAACGTGCATCGCCTGCCATGGCCCGAAAGGGAACAAAGCGCTGTTGCCCGCTTATCCGAATATTGCGGGGCAGAATGCGGCCTACGCAGAACAACAGATGAAGGACATCAAGAGCGGTGCGCGCGCCAACGGGCAAAGCGCGGCAATGGCCGGCGTCATGCATCTGGTAAACGACGAGGAAATCAAGGCGCTGGC
>JAITWP010000193.1 GCA_031285365.1 Azoarcus sp. | reverse complement strand
CCAGTTTCGCAAGGGCTTTCAACTGCTCATTGGTAAGGTCGTCCATGATGTTTTTGGGGTAAGCAAATACCAATAAACACAATGATTTTGACGCCTGCCAGTAGTAAATCACCCGAGCGAAACTGGCACAAGAGGAGTTATGACATGGATCAGAAAATGTTTGCCGACCTGTTACAGAGCGTCAGGGACGCGGGGCGCACTCTGCGCGGAGAAGAAGTTCCTGGTGCGAAAAAAACCGTTATCGCGGCGCAGGATGTAAAAGCGTTACGCGAATCCGCACATGTTTCACAGTCGGAATTCGCACGGCTGATTGGCGTATCACGGCGAACACTGGAAAACTGGGAGCAAAACAGAACCGTGCCCTCAGGTCCGGCGCGCGCGTTGCTGAAAATCGTTGCGGCCAATCCTGCCGCAGCCATCGAGGCGCTACATGCCTGAACCCGGATTTACATTTCTGAGAGGGTTGACCTCAGCGTCCACAATGTTCCAAGGATTCTGAAACGCACTCTGTTATCCTTGCGCCCTTCCCGTAGCAAGCAGCATTCAGGGCAGCAATGGCAAGCAACGAGCAATACAACGAATCCTCCTTCCGCGTCCTCAAAGGGTTGGAGCCGGTACGCGAGCGTCCGGGCATGTACACCCGCACCGACAGTCCCTCACACATCATCCAGGAAGTCATCGACAATTCCGCCGACGAAGCACTGGCCGGTTTTGCGAAAGAAATCCACGTCACCCTGCATCTGGACGACTCCGTGAGCGTTTCGGACAACGGGCGCGGCATCCCCGTGGGGCTGCACCCCGAAGAAAAGGTTCCTGTCGTCGTGCTCGCCTTTACCCGGCTGCACGCCGGGGGCAAGTTCGACAAGCGTTCAGGCAATTCGGCCTACGCCTTTTCCGGCGGATTGCACGGCGTCGGCGTTTCCGTGACCAACGCGCTCTCCACCCGGCTGGAAGTCGAAATCCGCCGGGAAGGCCGGTTGTGGCGCACGGAATTCGCCAACGGAGGCGAAACCGTCGGCGAACTGCGCCCCGTGGACACCTGTGGCCGCCGAACCGGCACCCGTGTGCGCGCCTGGCCTGACCCCAGGTATTTCGATTCGCCCAAGGTTCCGATTGCCGAACTCGAACGACTGCTGCGCAGCAAGGCCGTGCTGCTTCCCGGCGTTTCCGTGCGGCTCGATGTGGAACAGACCGATGGCAGCGTCCAGAGCAAAAGCTGGAGCTACCCCGGCGGAATCCCTTCCTATCTCCTGGAACTGGCTGGCGGGCAGGAACCCATCGCCCCGATCTTCGCCGCTGAAAAATACGCCACTGAAAGCGATTCCAACTACGCTCCCGGCGAGGGCGCGGCCTGGGCGCTGGCTTGGTTTGAGCAATCCGTCCCCAGCGAGTCCTACGTGAACCTCATCCCCACCGTCTCCGGCGGCACGCATGAATCCGGCCTGCGTGCGGGGCTTTTCGAGGCGCTGAAATCCTTCATCGACCATCATTCCCTGCTGCCGCGCGGAGTCAAGCTGCAACAGGAAGACGTTTGCGCGAAAATGGGGTTCATTCTCTCCGCCCGCCTCCTCGATCCTCAATTTCAGGGCCAGGTCAAAGAAAAACTCAACTCCCGCGAAGCCGTGCGGCTCGTCTCCTCACAGGTGCGCGACCCTTTCGAGATCTGGCTCAACAACCACGTCGCAGCCGGACGCGCCATTGCCGAACTCGCCATCCGGCAGGCGCTCGCGCGACAGAGAAACGCCCAGAAGGTCGAAAAGAGAAAATCCTCCGGCGTTGCCGTGCTCCCCGGCAAATTGTCCGACTGCGAATCCAGCGACATCTCTGAAAACGAACTCTTCCTCGTCGAAGGCGATTCCGCAGGCGGTTCCGCCAAGATGGCGCGCGACAAGGAAACCCAGGCCATTCTGCCGCTACGCGGCAAAGTCCAGAACGCCTGGGAAATCGACGCGGACAGGCTCCTTGCCAACGCCGAAATCCACGACATCGCCGTCGCCATGGGCGTCGACGCCCACGGGCCGAACGATACTCCCGACCTCTCCGGCCTGCGCTACGGAAAAATCATCATCATGTCCGATGCCGATGTCGACGGTTCGCACATCCAGACCCTGCTGCTCACCCTCTTCTTCCGTCACTTCCCCCGTCTCATCGACACCGGTCACATCTACGTCGCGCAACCGCCCCTCTACCGCGTCGATGTTCCCGCCCAGGGCAAAAAACGCCCTGCCCGCCGCCTCTATGCCCTCGACGAAGGCGAACTCACCGCCATCCGCGACCGGCTCGCGAAAGAAGGCGTCCGCCCGGAGAGTATCGAAGTGGGCCGTTTCAAGGGATTGGGCGAGATGAATCCCGAGCAGTTGCGCGAAACCACGATGGATCCCGCCACCCGGCGCGTGCTTCCCATGCGTGTGCGCGACGATGCACTCGCCGAGACGCGCCGCACTTTCAATCTGCTGATGGGCAAGGGCGAGGCTGCCGGACGTCGGGCGTGGATGGAGGCAAAGGGAGATACGGTAGAGGCGGATGTCTGAGATCAGGCTCGTCAAATAGCGAAACGCCCCGCTTCGCTGGCAAGCCTTTCAGCCTCCGTTTTCAGATCGGCGGCGCTTCCCGACACGCTACGGGCAACGCCATCGGTTTCTTCGGTCAGTTGAGCCGTAGTGCTTATCTGCCTCGCCATTGATTGCGCCGCCTCGGATTGCTGCCGAGTGGTCTCGGCGATGGACGTGACCGTATCGGCAATGTCGCGGGTAATGTTTTCGATTTCACTCAGTGCGCACCCTGCGGCTCCGGAAGATTCAGTACTTTTCCGGGTTTCATCGGAGACTTCCCCAATCGAAGTCTGAACGGCAGTGACGCCGGAAGTGACATGGCTGAGCACTACGCCGATTTCATTGGCCGAACTCGCCGACTGCTCGGCAAGTTTGCGTACCTCGTCCGCAACGACGGCAAAACCTCGCCCGACCTCTCCGGCGCGCGCAGCCTCGATCGCGGCATTGAGCGCAAGCAGATTGGTCTGCGCAGCGATTGCCCCGATCGTGGTGATGACTTCTTCGATCTTTTGCGAATGCGTGGTCAGGGCGCCGACCTCGGACAGCGAGGACTTTACGCGACCCTCGATCACCTGGATCGAGCCGATCACGTCATGCACGATTCTCTTCCCGTGCTCGACCCTGGATACGGCATCTCTCACCCGGCTGTGCGCAGTATCCGATGCTTCGACAATACGATGGATCGAAGCGGAAAACTCCTCGATACTG
>JAITWP010000157.1 GCA_031285365.1 Azoarcus sp. | reverse complement strand
GCCTGCTTCACTCTCCCCCATGCCGATCCGCGCCAAAGGCGCGTTCCCGCAGCCTGAACAATTCATCCCGTGCCGCCGCCGCCTGCTCGAATTCCAGATTGCGGGCGTGCTCCTGCATGGTTTTTTCGAGCTTCCGGATGGCCTTGGCCAACGCCTTTTCATCCATTGTCGCGTAATCGACTTCACGGGTTTTGTCGGTAGTTCGGGCCTTGTCGGATTCTTCGCCCGCGTAGATGCCGTCGATGATGTCCTTGATGCGCTTGGTGACAGTGCGGGGGGTGATGCCGTGGGCGGTGTTGAAGGCGATCTGCTTGGTGCGGCGGCGCTCGGTTTCGGAAATGGCTCTGCGCATGGAGTCGGTGAGGCGATCCGCGTAGAGGATGGCCGTGCCGTGGATGTGGCGGGCGGCGCGGCCAATGGTCTGGATGAGGCTGCGCTCGGAACGCAGGAACCCTTCCTTGTCCGCGTCGAGAATCGCTACGAGTGACACTTCGGGGATGTCCAGCCCTTCGCGCAGCAGGTTGATGCCGACGAGGACGTCGAAGTCGCCCAGGCGCAGATCCCGGATGATTTCGACCCGCTCCACGGTGTCGATGTCGGAGTGCAGATAACGCACCCGGACGCCGTGTTCGGCCAGGTAGTCGGTGAGTTCCTCGGCCATGCGCTTGGTGAGGACGGTGACGAGTATCCGTTCTCCGGCGTCGGTGCGGCGGCGGATTTCGCCGAGGAGATCGTCGACCTGGGTGCTCGCCGGGCGGACGATGACTTCGGGATCGACGAGTCCGGTGGGGCGAACGAGCTGTTCGACGACCTGGCCCTGGTGCGCCTGTTCGTAGTTTGCCGGGGTGGCGGAGACGAAGGTGGTCTGCGGCATGAGGCGCTCGAATTCCTCGAATTTCAGCGGGCGATTGTCGAGCGCGGAGGGGAGGCGGAATCCGTAGTTGACGAGGTTTTCCTTGCGGGAGCGGTCGCCTTTGTACATGCCGCCGACCTGGCTGACGGTGACATGGGATTCGTCGATGAAGAGCAGGCCATCGGAGGGCAGGTAGTCGATGAGGGTCGGGGGCGGCTCGCCCTCCCCACGGCCGGAAAGGTGGCGGGAGTAGTTTTCGATGCCCTTGCAGAAACCCATTTCATTGAGCATTTCGAGATCGAACCGGGTGCGCTGTTCGATGCGTTGCGCTTCCACGAGTTTGCTTTCGCGCTGGAAGAAGGCGATGCGTGCGGCGAGTTCTTCCTTGATGGCATCGACGGCTTTCAGGACGGTGGCGCGCGGGGTGACGTAGTGGCTGGAGGGGTAGATGGTGAAGCGCCCCAGGCGATGCCGGATCTGGCCGGTGAGTGGGTCGAACAGGGTCAGATGTTCGACTTCGTCGTCGAACATTTCGATGCGCACGGCACATTCCGCGTTTTCCGCCGGAAAGACGTCGATCACATCGCCGCGTACGCGGAAGATGCCGCGATGGAAATCGAAGTCGTTACGGGTGTATTGCATCGCCACGAGCCGGGCGATCATGTCGCGGCGCTCGATCCGTTGGCCTTCGCGCAGATGCAGGATCATGGCGTGGTAGTCGACCGGGTCTCCGATGCCGTAGATGCAGGAGACGGAGGCGACGATGACGACATCCCGGCGTTCCATCAGGCTTTTGGTGGCCGAGAGGCGCATCTGTTCGATGTGTTCGTTGATGGCGGAGTCTTTTTCGATGAACAGGTCGCGCGAGGGGACATAGGCTTCGGGCTGGTAGTAGTCGTAATAGCTCACGAAGTATTCGACGGCGTTTTCGGGCAGAAACTCGCGGAATTCGGCGTAGAGCTGCGCGGCCAGCGTCTTGTTGGGGGCAAGCACCAATGCGGGGCGGCCCATGCGGGCGATGACGTTTGCCATCGTGAAGGTTTTTCCGGAGCCGGTGACGCCGAGCAGCGTCTGGAACAGCAGCCCGTTTTCGATGCCCGCGCAGAGTTGTTCGATGGCTTCGGGCTGGTCGCCTGCGGGCAGAAACGTCCGGTGCAGGCGGAACGCGCTTCCGGGGAAGGTGATGATGTCGATTTCGGCAGGGGGGGGCGGAGTGGGTTTCATGTCCGGCAGCGAAGCAGGCAAGATGGGAATACACAACACCCGCTCGTTATGGCAAGTGCTAGAATCTCGCGGTTTGTAGGCTCTTCTTCACGCCGTCAGCGACGGGGCAAACCAGCATTATTCCCGAACCTGGCGCGTCTCCCAAAATTTTTCACTGAACATCAACATCGGAGAGAAAACATGTCCGTCTCGCTTTTTGCCGCCGTCGAAATGGCACCCCGCGATCCCATCCTCGGCCTGACCGAAGCCTTCAACGCTGATACGCGCACCGAGAAGGTGAATCTTGGCGTTGGCGTGTACTACGACGGCAACGGCAAGCTGCCGTTGCTCGCTGCCGTGAAGGCCGCCGAGGAAGCCCGCATGAAGGCGCTGCCCGCGCGCGGTTATCAGCCTATCGACGGAAACGCCGCCTACAACCAGGCCGTGCGTGATCTGCTTTTCGGCAAGGGCTCGGCGCGGGCGGACGACGGTTCCGTCTTTACCGTCCAGGCGCTTGGCGGCACGGGTGCGTTGAAAGTTGGCGCGGATTACCTGAAAAAACTCCTGCCGCAGGCCACGCTCTATATCAGTGATCCTTCCTGGGAAAACCATCGCGCGCTGTTCGAGGCGACCGGTTTCACGGTTGAAACCTATCCCTACTACGATCCGGCCACGCGCGGCGTCGATTTCGCTGCCATGAAGCAGAAGCTCGACACGCTGTCGCCGCAATCCATCGTGCTGCTGCACGCCTGCTGCCACAACCCGACCGGGGCCGATCTCGTCGGCAGTCAGTGGCAGGAAGTTGCTGCGATCTGCAAGGAAAAGAACCTCGTGCCTTTCCTGGACATGGCCTATCAGGGTTTTGCCGACAGCATCGAGGAAGACACCGCCGCCGTGCGCGCCTTTGCGGATGCCGGGGTGCAGTTCTTCGTTTCTTCCTCGTTCTCCAAGAATTTTTCCCTGTACGGCGAGCGGGTGGGGGCGCTGTCCATCATCACCGCGAGCAAGGAAGAAGCATCGAGGGTCGGTTCACAGGTCAAGCGCGTCATCCGCACCAACTATTCCAACCCGCCCACGCACGGCGGCGCGGTGGTGGCCGCTGTCCTCGGCAGCCCGGAATTGAGGGCGCTCTGGGAAGAAGAACTCGCCGGGATGAAGAATCGCATCCGCGACATGCGCTCCGGTCTTGCGGATGCGCTCAAGGCGCAGGGCGTGACAAGGGATTTCTCCTTCATCGCCCAGCAGCGCGGCATGTTCTCCTTCACGGGACTGACAAAGGAGCAGGTTGAACGGCTTCAGACCGAATTCGGCATCTACGCCGTATCAAGCGGCCGCATCAACGTCGCGGCGCTGAACGACAAGAACCTGCCCATGGTGGCAAAGGCGATTGCGGCGGTGTTGTAAGACGGTATCTACGACAAAACCATAACGGGATAACCGGTTGTCGGTTATCCCGTTTTTTTATCAATCCTTGCTCGTTTCGACCTGTTGTAACGGTTCGTTGGCAATGACCGTTGCCTGCCGGGGTTTGCGGCCACGGAGAACGGGTTCTTCCGGTGCGCCGGTTCCGAACTGAACTTTTTTATCCGAACTCGTTTCGATCATGACGAGCCCCGTTTCTTCTTGCAAACCGACGAAAAGATCGCCTGTTGTGGGAGTGGCAGCGGTGCTCTTCTCGGGCTCGATCTTCGTCTCGACTTCGATTTCGATTTCGACCTCCGGGGCGATGACAGCGGGCATCACGATGACGGGCGCAATGGTGGCCGGTGGTTCGATTGCCGCGTCGTTTTCCTGGATCAGAGGCAAGGAAATCGGCTCGTCGCTGATGCGGTGCTCCGGTTGCGGTTCAAACGGCTGACCGATAGCGACGGGAAGCGTATCCGGTGTGGAAACCAGTGGCTCGGCAGAGGCGTCGAAAGACGGACTCGCCACGACGGGCAAGGTTTCTTCCGGCGTGCTGTCGGAGGTTTCCGGGGACTCCACCGTGGTTTCTCCGGTTTCGGCTGACGAGCGTCCGCGACGGCTGCCGCGGCTGCGGCGGCGGCGTTTTTCGGGCGAAGGTTCGGTGCCGTCGACCGGGGTGTCGGGCTTATCCGAAGCCGGGGGCGTTGCAGCAATTTGCTCGATTTCGGCGACTTCCGCAGGACGTTGCAGTGCAGAGACGGGCGCGGCAGGCTGAACAACCTGA
Source organism: Azoarcus sp. (assembly GCA_031285365.1). Taxonomy (GTDB): domain Bacteria; phylum Pseudomonadota; class Gammaproteobacteria; order Burkholderiales; family Rhodocyclaceae; genus WRNU01. The sequence continues at coordinate 866 of JAITWP010000157.1, read as the reverse complement.
TCGGAGGCGGAGGCATCTTCCTCGACAACGGTTTTGTCCCGACGGCGACGACGGTTGGTTTTAGTGTTGTCGGTGCCGGACGCGCGGGCCGGAGCTTCAGGACGTTCCTTGCCTTCACCGGGTGCTTTGGGCTGGCGTTGCGGTTTTTCCTGCGCCAGCGCGCTCTTTTCACCTTTTTCGCTCTTTTCGGTACGGGCAGTGCGGTTGTTTTCGCTGCGAGATCCCCGGTCGCCGCGGGCGTTGCGGCGCTCGTTTCCTCGCTCGCTGTTGCGGCGTTGTTCGTTGCGAGGCCGGGATTCGCGGGATGCGGGAGGGGCGGTTTCCTTTTTCTCTTTTTCGCGCTGATCCCCGGTGGACAGACCGCCGAGCCAGTGCATGAAGCGCGTAATGAGTCCCGGTGCTTGTGGGGTGCCCTCTGCTGGGGATGTTCCTGGCGTGGGTTGCGCGGGAGGGATGTACTTGACGGCGGCTTCCTGTCGCCCGCCCTTGTCGCCATTTCGGCTGGCGGGGACTTCTTCGCTGGATTGCTGCGCGAGCTGGTAGCTGGCAGTGACGTCGTCCTGGTTGAGCTGGTCGTGCCGCAGGCGCGTGATTTCGTGCGTCGGGGTTTCCATGTGACGGTTGGGCACGATGACGAGTTGAATTTTGTGACGGAGTTCGATCCTGGCGATGTCGATTCGCTTCTCGTTGAGCAGGTAGGTGGCGACATCGACCGGCGCTTGCAGATGCACGGCGGCGGTGTTTTCTTTCATCGCTTCTTCTTCGATGATGCGCAGGATGTGCAGGGCCGAGGATTCGGTGCCGCGGATGTGTCCCGTTCCGGTGCAGCGCGGGCAGGTGATGTAGCTGGTTTCGGCCAGCGTGGG
>JAITWP010000152.1 GCA_031285365.1 Azoarcus sp. | reverse complement strand
TTACGTTTAATCCATTTGCACCCAAAATCACTGACTTTGAATGCTCTTCTTTTGATACCCCCCCACCTCGCGGCAGGGGCGCACGCAAAATTACGAGCACCCACACTTATCGGTTGTCCAACTTTTTAAAGAACCGCCCCTGTTCGAGGGGCGAAGAAGCGGAATTTTGACAAAACCCTTCCAAGGTGTCAACTCTCCCTTACGCCTCTTTGCGAAAAAGTTGTCCCAGAAATCCCGTAGCCCGCATGAGCAGTGCCGTCACGCACAACACGAAAGCCAGCATCGAGCCGAAAGGCTGATCATGATCCAGCAGTATCATGGCCGTTGTGCGGCATTCCTGATCCGCTCCAGTGTGTCGTCGAAGAGCCCGAACAAATCCGTGGCCCGTGGCGTCCCGCCCACGGTGTAAGGCAAGGTGACGAGCGGGATGCCGGTACGTTCACTCACCCATCGTCCGGCAGTCTCATTCTGATAGGAGGCACGCAGAATCATGACAACAGGCGTTTTCTGCTGGCTTGCCACAATGCGACCCAGGTGGGCGCTGCCCGGTTCGATGCCGGGTTTGTGCTCCAGTTCTCCGCGACTCTCCAGCCCCAGCCAATGCGCGAGATAGCCGAATGAATGATGCACTTGCAGGAAGGTATTTCCCTTGAGACCGGCCCCTTCCGCCTCCCATCGCGCGAGCGCGGCACGCCAGCGTCCGGCAAAGCGTTCGAAGTTGTCCCGGTAGACCGTCGCCCCGGCAGGGTCGATCTGCGTCAGGCGCTCGGAAAGTGCTGCGGCAACGGGCAGGATGTTGCGCGGATCGAGATGGAAGTGCGGATCGCCCGCCGCATGGACATGACCCATCGAGCGGTCGACGGTTCGCGGCACATTGCGCAGTTGCACAACCGAAGCGGCTTCCAGATAGCCGGGCTGTCCCGGCTGGACGCGGCGGTTACCCGATTCTCGCAACAGCAGGGGAAGCCAGCCGACTTCCAGGTCGGCCCCGGTAGCGACGATCAACCCGGCGGTGCGGGCGCGTGCGATCAGCGAGGGGCGCGCTTCGATACGATGCGGATCCTGTTTGGCGGTGGTGGCGACCGTCACATCGACACGTTCGCCACCGATTTCACGCGCGAGTGCCCCCCACTCCGGAACAGTCGCCAGAACCTTGACCGTCGCCACCGCAGGCAGGGCGCACAGGAGAAGGAACAACACCAGAATGCGTTTCATCATGACCATTCTCCTCAGAATTTGTGTGCGCCGTGGCTGCCCAGGCTCATGATGTATTGCAGCGTCACCTGGTTGTCGACAATGCCCGGCATGGCACGGTCGCGCGACCATTGCAGGCGCATACGGGAAAATTCACTCCAACGGTAGTCAACCATGGCAGAAAACCGGCTTGGCCGGTAACGGACAATTTCGATGTCCGCCGGATTGTCGCCAAGGGATTGCCGCCCGCTGCTCAGACGGTCATGGCGCAGCCCTGCCCGCCAGTTGGGCGCGAATTGATAAACGCCCGCAAGATAGAAACCCGACTGCCTCGTGCGCCACAGGTTGTCGTAAAGGTTCGTGCCATCGTCCACCGCCAGGTTTCCGTTTTCAGCGCGGCGAAAATATTCGGCCTGGAACTTGAAATTGCGTCGCACGGGATTGCCATCCGGAGCCCACTTGTAGACGAAATCGGCGATCCACACCCTGCTGCGCCCACTGAACGCACCCCGCACTTCGTCGTTATCCGTCTCGAAATGGCTTTCACGCTTGCCCGCGCGGGTGCGCAACCACGAAAGCCCCGCACGCCAACTGTGCGATACACCGATGTCGCCGCCGACATGACCAAACAGCGCATGGCTGCTGGCTCCGGAGACGTCACGATCATTGCCGGGAAAATTCTGTCCCCGTCCGATCTCCGCGCCCAGTTCGACGAAAGTGGCCAGCGGCGCGACCCATTTCAACTGCACACCGTCCTGCGCATAGCCATGTTTGCCGAACAATGCCCTGTACATCAGGGGTTGTTCATAGAAATCCCATTGGTGCGCATGTTGCTCGTTCAGATAACCGATACCCGACCGGAAACGTCCTGCCTTGATCCCGGTTCCAAAGCCCAGAACCGTGGTCTGGAACCAGGCTTCTTCCAGTTCCACCTCTTCGTCGAGTACGCCTACTGCCACCTGTCCTCGCCAGTACGGATCAATGCTGGCCGCGAACACGAGTTCGGTGTGATCGAGGGCAAAGCCACGCCCGTCGTGTCCACCGTGATGATGATCGGCGCTCACGAAGCCGCCGATATGACGCTCTTCCACCTTCTTGCGGTGCGCATACGCCCCCTGAAGGATCAGCGAAATTTCCGGATTGAAGGAAGAAATACCGCTCTTCGCGCTTGCCTGTGAAGATCCCAGGGGCGCAGGCGGCGATTCGGCTTGCATCGGCAGGACGGCATTTTCGGCCGCTTCCGGTTTGGCAACGCCTGCCAGCTTTTCTTCCAGCTCCGCGATACGGCGCTCGTACATTGACTGCATCTGCGAAACCTGCTCCCGCAACGCGGCCAGTTCAGCGGCCAGTTGTTCGTGTTTGGACTTTTCTTCCGCCCGCGCCGGAGCAACCCACACAGATACACAGGCCAGGGCAACAGCCAGTCTTCTGATTTGCATGTTTTTCGACTCCTGAAAAGATGGAATACGCACGCGCCCGCACATGGGCCGCGCACCATCGGATGGAGGTTCGAGTCACCCCGTTCGAGGTTTCTCGAAACAGGTCAGGAGAAGTTGGGAGGCCCCTGCTGGCGGGGCTGGATGATTTCCGCGTCAACGCGGACGATTGATGCGTATCCGGGTCGGTACTCGCTCGGAGCAATGGTGGATACTGTGCGTTCCTGGCTAAAAACCGCCCCTCCCATGCTGTGCATGGCAAGACAGAGTTCGCACGCCGCTTCCTCTTGCTCAGTCGGCGGCAGATCGTGACCGAGACGGTGGACGAGCCAGAACGTCTGCATCACGAGGAGCAGGAACGCCAGGGAGAGTCCAATCAGTCTGCGATGTGAAAACATGATTCGAGCAGCGGATTATTGGGCCGATTATCAGGCGGCGGACTAAAAACCACCACCGGCAAAATTCTCGAAACGTGTGTACTCACCCAGGAAGGTCATCCGCACCATGCCGGTCGGGCCGTTACGGTGCTTGCCGATGATGAGCTCCGCCGTGCCCTTGTCCTGGGAGTCGGGGTTGTAGACTTCGTCCCGATAGATGAACATGATGAGATCCGCGTCCTGTTCGATTGCGCCAGACTCACGCAGATCCGACATCACCGGGCGCTTGTTGGGGCGCTGTTCCAGACTGCGGTTGAGCTGCGACAGGGCAAGGATCGGTACATTCAGTTCCTTGGCAAGCGCCTTGACCGAACGTGAGATCTCCGACAGTTCGGTGGCGCGGTTATCGGCTTCGCGGGCACCGTTCATCAGTTGAAGATAGTCGACCACGATCAGGCCGAGGCGGCCGCACTGCCGGGCAAGCCTTCGCGCGCGGGCGCGCAGATCAATCGGGTTCAGCCCCGGCGTTTCGTCAATGTAGATCGGCGCTTCATAGAGCTTGCCCATTGCCATCGTCAACCGTTGCCAGTCATCGTCGCTCAGGCGGCCATTGCGGATTTTCTGCATGTCGATCCGGCCCACCGAGGAGATGAAACGGGTCGCCAGTTGGTTTCCGGGCATTTCCATCGAAAAAATCGCCACCGGCAGACGTTTTTCCACCGCGACGTGTTCGGCGATGTTCAGGGCGAAACTGGTCTTGCCCATCGATGGACGCCCCGCGATGATCAGCATGTCGGAGGGCTGCAACCCGGAAGTCTTTGCATCGAGATCGACGAATCCGGTGGGAATGCCGATGACCTCCGAGGGATTGTCGCGGTCGAAGAGTTCCTGCACACGGTCGACGACCTGTCTGAGAAGGGGCTGGATGGACTGAAACCCGACGCTGTGGCGTGCGCCTGCCTCGGCAATCTCGAATACCCTGGCCTCGGCTTCATCGAGCAGAACCTTGGCGTCCTTGCCGGACGGGGCGAGCGCGCTTGCCGCGATTTCGTCTCCCACGGCAACGAGCTTGCGTAAAATTGCGCGCTCGTGGACGATCTCCGCGTAACGACGAATGTTGGCCGCCGAGGGGGTGTTGTCGGCGATTTCCGCCAGATAGGCAAGCCCGCCCGCCTGCTCCGCTTCTCCATTTTTCTCCAGCGATTCAAACACCGTCACCACGTCGGCGGGCTTGCCGACATCAATCAGTTTTGTGATGTGCTGATAGATACGCCGATGGTCGTCGCGGTAAAAATCTTCTCCGGTCACGAGATCGGCAATCCGTTCCCAGGCCGCGTTATCGAGCAGCAGACCGCCGATGAGCGACTGTTCGGCTTCGAGCGAATGCGGCGGCAGCTTGATGGCTGCCAGTTGTGGGTCGCGCGACGGGGCGCTACGCGAAGAAGTCGCCATGGTGGTCTGAAGAACGACTGTAGAAGGAGAGATTCTAATAACACAAAGGGCCGCCCTGGGCAGCCCTTTGTAGTTGTTGCGAAGTTTGTTCGCGCCTTATTGCTCGCCAAGCACCGAAACGGTGATCGGCACGACGACATCGGCGTGCAGCGCAATGTCGATTTTCGTATCGCCAACCTGCTTCAGATGGCCTTCCGGCATACGGATCGCCGAGCGTTCGATCTCGAAGCCCTGCGCCACCAGCGCATCAGCCACGTCAATGTTGCTCACCGAACCGAAGAGGCGTCCATCCACACTCGCCTTGCGGGTGATCTGGATCATCAACCCATCGAGCTTTGCCCCAAGCGCCTGCGCAGCGGTCAGTTTTTCGGCCTGGACACGTTCCAGTTCGGCGCGGCGGCCCTCGAACTCGGCCCTGTTGGCGGCGGTGGCGCGTTTGGCGAACCCTTGCGGAATCAGGTAATTCCGGGCGTAGCCGTCCTTGACCTTGACCACATCACCCAGAGAACCGAGCTTGCCTACTTTTTCGAGCAGAATGATTTGCATGTCCGCTCTCCTTATTGATGCAGATCGGTGTAGGGCAGAAGCGCCAGGAAACGGGCGCGCTTGACGGCCACCGACAACTGGCGCTGATAGCCAGCCTTGGTTCCGGTGATGCGCGCCGGCATGATCTTGGCGTTTTCGGTGATGAAGTCTTTCAGGATATCGACATCCTTGTAATCGACTTCCTCGATCTTTTCCACCGTGAAACGGCAGAACTTGCGACGCTTGAAAAGACCACGGCCACCGCGATCTTCCTTTTTCTTGAACTTGTTGGACTTGAAAGCCATTTTCAGATTCCTTCCATGAATTCGATTTTGTTCAGGTGCAATACCGGAGAGCGACTGCGTGCACTTCTGGCTGCCATGAATCCCGTTACCGAGACCTTCGCTCCAGGAGCCGTAACGGACAGCGTTTGCGCCAGTTCGCCGATGGCCATCGCCGGGAGTTCCAGTTTCACCTCGCGTTCGATACCTGCCTCGATTTGCCGGGACTCATGCGCCAGCACACAGGACACGACCGGGATACCTGCCGGAGTGCGCCGCAGGGCCGAAACCTCCGCGATACGCGCCACCAGCCGCAGTTCGTTGTGCTCTTTCAGCGCACACCTCAGGCCGGAGCCGATTCAAACGCTTCGGGCAAGGCGGTTTCAGCTTCGCCTTCGCC
>JAITWP010000113.1 GCA_031285365.1 Azoarcus sp. | reverse complement strand
CGAAATCGGTCACCTTCAGTTCGACGATCACGTTCGCGCCCTCGCCCAGCACGGATGGAACGGCACGTTCCACCGTTGCGCCGCTGGGAACGCGCCCGGCCAGCAGGTGATTGATCGTCTGTTGTGCTCCGCCCGTCTGTGCGCCCGCTCCGGCAACGGCTACATTGCCCTGCGCAATCGCGTAGACCTGCCCGTCGATTCCCTTGAGCGGCGTCATGACCAGCGTTCCTCCCTTCAGGCTCTTTGCATTGCCTACCGAAGAAACCGTAACGTCTATCCGCTGGCCGGGACGCGCATAGGCAGGAAGCTCCGCCGTCACGATCACCGCAGCCACGTTCTTGAGTTGCAGATTGCTGCCGGGCGGCAGCGTCACACCCAGATTGGAGAGCATGTTGACGATGCTCTGTACGGTAAAAGGAGTTTGCGTGGTCTGGTCGCCCGAACCGTCCAGCCCGATCACGAGTCCGTAACCGGCTAACTGGTTGTCGCGTACACCACCAACGGTTGCGATGTCCTTGATGCGTTCGGCGTGTGCACTCGAAGAAAACAGCAAGGCAAAAGCAAGGAGCACCACCCGCCAAAGCGCGCGCGCCGGCAGATGCACCGGCAGATAGACCTTCCGGATGGAGAACTTGCGCGCGAACATGATTCTCTCCTCTATACCCGATGAAAACGCGTGTTCAGAACGGGTTGATGACACTGAAGAAGCGGTGTAGCCATCCTTTGTTGTTGGCCTCTTCAATGAAACCGCTTCCACGATATTCGATCCGCGCGTCGGCTACCTGTGTCGATTGCACGGTATTGGATGTAGAAATGTTGTCAGAGTTAACGACGCCCGAAAAACGGATATGTTCGTTGCCCTGATTGATCGTCAGCATCTTTTCGCCCGACACCAGCAGATTCCCGTTGGTAAGCACTTCGGTCACGGTAACGGAAATGGTTCCGCTGAATGTGTTGTTGGCTGCTGCTGCGCCCTTGCCCTCGAACGCGGATTTTGTTCCTGCTTCCGCCGACAGCCCGGCCAGACTGGAGAGCGGCAGTTTGCTGCTGGATGCCGACAGTCCTCCGGACAGGCTGGATGAGCGACCCGTGCTGGCGTTGGCGTTCTTTTGGGCAGAAGTTCGCTCGACGAGATTGACGGTGATGATGTCGCCGACTCGCCGCGCACGGCGATCTTCCAGTAGCGAACGCCCCCCCGACTGCCAGATCGCGCCATTGGCGGGGCGTGCTTCCGGCACGGTTGGGCGAACGGACATCGGCTGATGCACGGCAGTGGGCGGGGTCGTCCGGACCTGGGCGCAGGACGTGATGAGCGTGGCAAGCATCACCGCCACGAAGGTGGTGATGAGAATGGAGACGGCGCGTACGATGGTGTTCATGGCGACTTCACCTCAAAGCTGTGCCAGACGTGCGAGCATCTGATCGGAAGTGCTGATGACACGAGAATTCATCTCATAGGCGCGTTGCGTGATGATCATGTTCACCAGTTCGTCGGCCACGTTAACGTTGGAGGATTCGACGTAACGCTGGTTGATGACCCCCGCTGCGTTCGAGCCTGCCTGCTGAGGCGTGGCTACGCCGGAAGAAGCGGTTTCCAGAAAGAGGTTCTCGGAGACGGCCTGCAAACCGCCCGGATTGATGAACATGGCAAGCTGGATTGTTCCGATCTGTATCGATGCGGAACTGCCGGCCTGCACGACAGTAACCGTGCCATCCTTGCCCACGGTAATCGAGACCGCGTCGGCAGGAATGTTGATGTTGTCGGCGAGCGGATAACCGCTGGCCGTCACCATGTTGCCCTGGTTGTCGCGCTGGAATGCACCGTCGCGCGTGTAGGCGGTCGTGCCGTCCGGCATGGTGATCATGAAGAAACCGTCGCCCTGGATCATCAGGTCGAGATCGCCTCCAGTCTGCTGCGGTGCGCCCTGGGTGAAATTTCGCGCGGTTGCCACGGTTTTGACGCCCACGCCGAGTTGCAGCCCGCTGGAAATCTGCGTCTGCTGCGTCGATTGTGCGCCGGGCTGGCGGATGACCTGATAGAGCAAATCCTCAAAAATCGCGCGCTGCCGCTTGAAACCGTTCGTCGATACGTTGGCGAGGTTGTTGGCAATCACGTCCAGCGAGGTTTGCTGGGCGTTCAATCCGGTACTGGCTGTCCAAAGTGATCGGATCATGATGGGGAGTCCCTGTTATCGTTATCGGTGTTCAGTATTCAGCGTGGCGCTATCACCTGTGTTGCGGTGCGGTCGTTTTCCTGCGCATTGGAAATCATGCGCATCTGCATTTCGAACTGGCGTGCGAGCGAGATCATCTGCACCATCTGTTCGGCAACGTTGACGTTGCTGCCCTCCAGGTAGCCGCCAGCGACCTGCACCGCCTCGTCTGCCGGGGCGGTTTGTCCATCCTGCAGGCGAAAGAAACCATCCTCGCCGCGCGCCAGTTCGGTCTCGGGTGGATTCACCAGTTTCAGGCGAGCGACTTCGTTGGTAATGCCGTACTGGATGGCGGAAATGGTTCCGTCCGTGCCGACGACGATCACGCTTTCGGGCGGAATCGTGATCGGGCCGCCGTCGCCCAGTACCGGCAAACCGGCATGGGTTTGCAGCACGCCATTGGAGGAGACCTCGAATGAGCCGTCGCGGGTGTAAGCCTCTCCGTTCGCCGTTTGGACGGCCAGCCAACCCTTGCCTTTCACGGCCACATCGAACGGGTTGCCGGTAAATTTCAGCGGGCCTGGCGTGAAATCCGTGCTGATGCTCGCGTCAACCACGAAAGAGCGCGAGCGCATGGCCTGTGTCTGGATTTCCACCGCGCGCATCTTGTGCATCTCGGTGCGGAAGCCGGTAGCGTCAGCGTTGGCCAGATTGTGGGCGACGGCCGCCTGCTGTCCGAGGGTGCTCTTCGCCCCGGTCATCGCCGTGTAGATCACGCGATTCATGTCGTTGTCTCCCGGCGGGCCTTGGCAATAACTGCCTTGTAGACCCGCCGTTGGTTCAGTTCAGATCACGATCAGCGCAGGTTCACCAGCGTCTGCATGAGTTGATCCTGGGTGCGGATCGTCTGTGCATTGGCCTGGTAATTGCGCTGCTGGATGATCATTTGCACCAATTCCTGCGTCAGATCGACGTTCGATTCCTCGACCTGTCCGCTGGAAATCAGTCCGTTCAATCCGGAGCGCGGCCGTCCGACGATCGGAGGGCCGGACTCGGCCGATTCGACCCAGTAGTTGTCGCCCACTCTGGTCAGTCCCTGGTTGCTGCGGAAGGTTGCCAATACGACCTGCCCCAGATTCTTGGTCTGTCCGTTGGTGTAGCGCCCCTGGATGATGCCGTCCTGTGTGACGACGACCCCCGCGATCTGCCCGGTGGTATAGCCGTCCTGCCAGTGATCCGTGACCGAGAATTTCGAGCCGAACTGGTTCAGATTGCTGAGATCGATCGTGATGTTCAACGCCGCCGCGCTGGTGGGGCGTGCAGCGGTGTAGGCCATCGTCACGGGCGTGGTGACGGGTTTTCCGAAAGCGTCAAAGGCCAGCGCCGTTGGCGCGGCGGACAGCGTCGTGAGGTCATTGTCCAGCATCGCGTAGGCATCCCACGCGCCAGGAGCTGTCTTCACGAAGTAGATCGCCATCGAATGTTGCCCACCAAGGCTGTCGTACACAGGAATGGTGTGCATGAAGTTGTAGGAGTTCAGGTCGGTCGGATCGAACACCGGATTGGTGGGAAGAGGACTGTCCGCATCGAGATTGCCGGAGCGGATTTCGACCATGGTGGTGAATTTCGGATCGATGTCGCCCAGCGGAACGAAAAGCGGCTCGACGATACCTCCGGACTGCGCAATGTTGCCATTCGCATCCGCATTGATCCCCATCACTTTTTCGCCGGTCGGCGTAATGATGAAACCATCCTTGTTGATGTCGAACTGACCATTGCGGGAATAGGCTATCGAACCATCGAAACGCTGGATGACGTAAAAACCGTTGCCGATGATTGCCATGTCCAGCGGGTTGTTGGTCGTGGTCGGTATGCCATCGATGAAACTCTGGTAGACCGCCGTGATCTTGCTGCCGTAGCCGATCTGGATGGCCGAACTCACCCCTGTGAGCGCCCCGGCGTACACATCGGCAAAAACAGCCTGGGAAGCCTTGAAACCCACGGTGCTGGTGTTGGCAATGTTGTTGGAGATGACATCGAGTGCGCGGGAGGAAGTGTTCAGTCCGCTCAAGCCTTGTGAGAATCCCATGATGTTTCTCCTTTCTTAAAGAATCTGTCTAACGTCATCTAACTTGAAGATGCCCAACCCGCCTACCTGCAAATCATTTCCGTTCGGGCCACGCACCACGCTCGTCACCGGGCCGAAT
>JAITWP010000146.1 GCA_031285365.1 Azoarcus sp. | reverse complement strand
AGCAGGTTGGTCTGGTCGGCCACTTCCTTGATGACCTGCACCACTGAAGAAATCTGCTGGGATTCTTCGCCCAGATTTTTGATGACACTGGAAGCTTGCGCGACGGTGTTACCAATCTTGATCATCTCATTGGCAGTGCTTTCGATGATCTGACCGCCTTCGTCCGAGATTTTTCCCGCGTGCTGTGCCATGGATTGGGCCTCGTTGGCGCTGCCCGTGACGTTGTTGATGGAAACAGTCATTTCCTCGACCGAGGCAGCCATGGCTGAGGTGGAACTGCTCTGGCTGGAAGAACTGCTTGCCACTTGCTCTGCAGAGGAGGTGAGCGTCATCACAGCACCGGTTGCAGCATTGACCCGATCGTGAATGGCACAGAGAGAAGTTTGCAAACGGGCCATCATCGCGTTGAAAGCTTTGACCAGTTCACCGACTTCATCAGACGATTCGTAGTTCACTCGAAGCTGCAGATTGTTTTCCCGTTCAACATTCATCACCGTATTGCGCGTTTGTTCAATCGGACCGACAACCGTCTTCAGGGTTAGGAAGCCCAGAAGTATCAGCCCTGCCACGCTCAGCAGCGAAATGATGATCTGGATGTTGCGAATGGTTCCTGCGCTGTTTTCAGCCGCATCGACAAGTTCCTGATTCTGACGGAGGATCAGATTGGCGATCTTCTCGATGTTTTCGATGATCGCAGTGGTTGTTTCCCGGAATCGCGGCACTGTATCGTTGGCTTCCTGAAAAAAAGCCCGGAGATTTTCCGGTGTGGGATTGTTTGCCGCCACTTCCATCACACGGGTGAAGTCGGTGGCGACCTCGGGATACCATGTGGTCCAAGCGTTGGCCACCTGATTCCATATGGCAGCTACGTCCGGATGTTTCCGGGAGGCGTTGTATTCATTAAAAAGCTTCAGCGTAGCGGCATCCTCTTCGCGCTTCGATTCCACTATCCGCTTCAATTCCACTACCTGTTCATCGTGGGAGAGCGCGGCTTTGGAGCTGGATTCGTATAAACGACGCACCATGTCGTTGGCTTCAAGACGAAGCATAAGTACCGTACTGACCTCGGGTATGAGTTCGTCGCTCATTTTGTGCAGAACGGTGTTGGAGGCCGCAGTGGAATACAATCCCAGGCCACTGACGATTACCAGCGTGAGCAAGGCCAAGGAGATGAGCAGATAGATTTTGAACTTGATTTTCATGTCCGCTGCCTCTTTGAGGATGAGAGGTTCTGGATCTGACGTTTTGCTCGTCGCAATTCCCAGAAGTGATTGTTAGAGGATGTTTTTGACGTTCCCAGGTTGCGATATTCTGTTTTTACCAGTAGCAGGAACACGTAAACACTGTGCAGATCGTAGTGGATACTTCTGGAGGTTCTGCCTACATTTGTCACGGTGAAGGGATTAAACTCAGGCCATTTAGGGCACGGATCGGCAGATGTTCCGCCTGAGCCCGATACTTCCGACACAAAAACAGGAGGAGAATATGAAAAAAGCCTTGCAGGACGTCTGCGGACCGAACGGCATTTGTTACGGTTGCGGTCCCGCCAATCCAAAGGGCATCCAGATCAAGAGCCATTGGGACGAAGACGGCAAGCGCGTGATTGCCACGGTGAATCCCGACCAGAAATACACGAGCTGGCCTGGGCTGGTGTACGGTGGCTTTCTGGCGATGCTGGTGGATTGTCATTCCAACTGGACGGTCATGGCGCATCACTACCGTGCCGATGGACGCGAGCCGGGCAGCCAACCCAGTATCAACTGCGTTACGGGGCAACTGGGCGTTCGCTATCTGAAACCGACGCCGATGGGGGTTCCGCTCCATCTTTCCGCGTGGGTCGAGGGTGAAGTCGGGCGTAAGTCGCGGGTGATCTGCGAGATTCGCGCGGGTGATGAACTGACCGCCGTCGGGGATTCGATTTTCTTCCGAGTCGATACCGGTGCGCTGGCCGATCAGGCGCACCACAGGAGTTCTGCGCACGAAAGTGGGCACAAGGCCTGATTTTGTAAATCAATCTGATAGCATTGAGCCAATGAAACTATTTCTCACCCTTCCTCCAAACGACGTACGCCCCAGGGCGCTGACGCTCGAATTTGCCTGGTTTGGCCCGGAAAATGTTCCGGCGGATGCGCCGACGCTCGTTTTTCTTCATGAGGGTCTTGGCTGCGTCGACTTGTGGCGCGATTTTCCCCAGGCCCTGTGTGAACGCCTGCAATGCCGTGGGCTCGCCTATTCCCGGTTTGCCTACGGTCAGTCCACGCCTCGGCCGCACGATGAGGCTTTTCCCGTTGATTACCTCGAACGCGAAGCCGAGGATGTATTGCCTGCCGTGCTGGTGACGCTCGACATCAAACGGCCCTGGCTGATCGGGCACAGCGATGGCGGAACCATCGCCCTGCTTGCGGCGGCGTCTGACCCCGAATGCGCGCTTTATTCGGGCATCGTCGTCATTGCGCCGCATTACTGGGTCGAAGAGCTCTGCGTTGCGGGTATCGAGCGGGCCCGCATCGCCTATGAAGAGGGCGAGCTTCGCAGGCGGCTGGCGAAATATCACCAGGACGCGGATTCTGCTTTTTACGGCTGGTGTCATGCCTGGCTCGATGCGACGCGGCGCGGCTGGAACATCGAAGCCTCGCTGAAAGACATCGCCTGCCCGACACTCGCCATCCAGGGTGTGCAGGACGAATACGCGTCACTCGACCAGATCGAAGCCATCCAGCGCCACGCGCCGCAGACGAAATTGATGAAGGTCGACGATTGCGGACACTTCCCCTTCCTCGATCGTCCCGAAGTCGTTATCGACGCCGTTGTCGCCTTCGTGCGCGACCACCGCAAATGAATTGATGAGCGGTTCCCGATGAGCGGCGCCGGGGAGCGGCTTCCCGATCTGTCCCGCATTTTCGCGGCAGAGGGGCCACTGGCCGCCGCCGTTCCGGGGTTTCGGGCGCGAGATCAGCAACTCGAAATGGCCCAGCGCATTCTGGAAGCCATCGTGGGGCATCGCGTACTCGTGACCGAGGCGGGCACGGGAACGGGCAAAACCTTCGCCTATCTCGTTCCGGCCCTGCTCTCGGGCGGCAAGATCATCATCTCCACCGGCACGCGCACTTTGCAGGATCAACTCTTCATCCGCGACCTGCCGACCGTGCGCGACGCGCTCAAGGTGCCGATCACGACTGCGCTGCTCAAGGGACGGGCCAACTACGTGTGTCCCTATCACCTGGAACGCAACCGCCGCGAGGGGCGGTTCCTTACCGCGCAGGACGCGGCGGATTTGCGCGCCATTGCCCGTTTCGCGCAGATCACCCACAGCGGCGACCGGAGCGAATGCGTTGATGTGCGGGAAGATTCCGGCGCGTGGCTGGCGGCCACGTCCACCCGCGACAACTGCCTCGGCCAGGATTGCCCGGACATCAAAAAATGTTTTGTCCTGCAAGCGCGGCGCACAGCGATGGAAGCCGATGTGGTGGTCGTGAATCACCATCTTTTCTTCGCCGACGTCATGCTGAAGGATGAAGGCATGGGCGAATTGCTGCCCAGTTGCAACACGGTGATTTTCGACGAAGCCCACCAGTTGCCGGAAACCGCGAGCCTCTTCTTCGGAGAAAGCGTTTCCACCGCGCAGGCGCTGGAACTCGCGCGGGACACTCGTTCAGAGACCATCGCTGCCGCACGCGACTGCGTGACCCTGATCGACGAGACCCGCGCACTGGAGAAAGTCACCAAGGATTTTCGTCTCGCCTTCGGCATTGATCCGGTCAAACTCTCGGCGTCGCAGGCCGCGCAACGGGAAGAGTTTGCACCGCAACTCGCGGCGTTTGCTCAAGTGCTTGGGCGTCTCGATGCTCTGCTGGACACCCAAGCCGAGCGTTCCGAGGGGCTGGCAAATTGCCTGCGTCGCACGCGGGAACTGGCAGCGCAACTCGAACAGTGGCGTAATCCCGATGAAACGAAAGACACGATTCGATGGGTCGAAGTCTTCACGCACGCCGTGACGCTCAACGCCACCCCGCTCGATGTGGCGAGTCTCTTCAGGCGGCAACTTGGCGGTGGTCATCCTCGCGCGTGGATTTTCACCTCCGCCACGCTGGCTATCGGCGCCGATCTCGGTCATTACTGCCAGGAAATCGGCATCACCGATCTGGAACCTGCGCCGCTGACCGGCGTATGGGGCAGCCCTTTCGATTATGGTGAACAGGCATTGCTCTACGCCCCCACCAGAATGCCCAATCCAAACCACCCGCTGTATGCCGAGGCCGTGACGCGCGTTGCCCTGCCGCTCATCCGGGCCGCACGTGGTCGCGCTTTCGTGCTTTGCACTTCGCTCAGGGCGATGCGTCGCATCCACGAACTGCTTGCCGAGGGACTGCAACAGGGCCGGGGCGAAGATGAGGGGCCGCTGCCCCTGTTATTGCAAGGCGAGGGGTCGCGCACTGAACTGCTGGAACGTTTTCGCCGCCTGGGTAACGCCGTGCTCGTGGCAAGCCAGAGCTTCTGGGAAGGCGTCGATGTGCCGGGTGAAGCGCTCTCGCTCGTCATCATCGACAAACTTCCGTTCGCCCCGCCTGATGATCCCGTATTCGCCGCCCGTGTCGAGCACATGGAAAGACAGGGCATCAACCCCTTTCTCCATCACCAGTTGCCGCGAGCCGTCATCAACATGAAACAGGGGGCAGGGCGGCTCATTCGCAGCGAAGGAGATCGTGGGCTGTTGTGCGTCTGCGACCCGCGCATGATCGACAAATCCTACGGAAAGACCATCTGGCGCAGCCTGCCTCCGATGCGTCGTACCCGTGAAGAAAGCGTTGCGGTGGAATTTCTGGAGCAGATCTCTCGCGGAGGTTGACATTCCTGGTTGGGGTTGTAGAATCGCGCCTCTTTCGCCTCTTCAGAACAGGGGCGGTTCTTTAAAAACTAGGACAACCGATAAGTGTGGGTGCTCGTAATTTTGCGTGCGCCCCTGCCGCGAGGTGGGGGGGTATCAAAAGAAGAGCATTCAAAGTCAGTGATTTTGGGTGCAAATGGATTAAACGTAA
>JAITWP010000059.1 GCA_031285365.1 Azoarcus sp. | reverse complement strand
ATCGCGCGGTTGAGTGCATTGCCGCGCCGTGTCTGAAAACCCGGCGTATCGACGAACACGAACTGGACATTCCCGGTGCTCAGAATGCCCGTCACCCGGTGGCGGGTCGTCTGAGCCTTGCTCGACACGATGCTGATCTTTTGCCCGATCAGCCGGTTGAGCAGCGTCGACTTGCCCACGTTCGGACGACCCACGATTGCCACGAATCCGGCACGGCCGACTTCAGAGCCAGAAATGGGAACGGGATCATCCATGTCGTACATTTTCTCTCAACTGCGCCAGTGCCAGTTCCGCCGAGCGTTGTTCCGCCGAGCGCCGACTGCTGCCGCGCCCCACGGTGCGCAACGAGAATTTCGGTACTTCGCAGGACACTTCAAACTCCTGCGCGTGCGCCTCGCCCAGCACGCGGATCATCGAGTACGTCGGCAAGGCAATCCTGCGGCCCTGCAACCATTCCTGAAGAGCGGTCTTGGGGTCTTTGCCCGGTGCAACGGGATCAACCTCTGCCAGCAGCGGCTCGAACAGACGGTCGACCAACGCACGCGCCGTCTCGAAACCGGCATCGAGACAGATGGCCGCGATGAGCGCCTCCAGTGCGTCGGCCAGGATGGAAGGACGACGAAAACCGCCGGAACGCAACTCGCCCTCTCCCATGCGCAGGCAGGAACCGAGATCGAGATCGGTCGCCACACGGACCAACGCATCCTGGCACACCAGCGAGGCCCGTACCCTGGACAGATCACCCTCCTGCAAGCCGGGAAAACGCTCGAACAGCACCATCGACATCGCGCAATTGAGCACGCTGTCGCCGAGGAACTCGAACCGCTCATTGTTGGGTTGCCCGAAACTGCGGTGGGTCAGCGCCTGCGCAAGCAGGCTTGGGTCGGCAAAGACATGGCTGAGCTTGCGTTGCAGGCGGTCAGTGAATTCCGTCATTTACGGCTGTCTTTGCTCGAAGCCTTGAAATCGAACGCCAGACTGACCCTGCCGACGAGCGGAACCTTTCGCTCGTATTCGGCCTCGACCACGACGCGCCCGCCCTGCTTACTGAAAACAAGATCGCTCGCCTTGATCTCATCAATGCTGTCAATATTGGCGCGGCGATCAAAACTTCGCCGCATCTCGGACTCAGATGCGCCGTTACTGCCTTCGTCAGCCACCAGTCCAATGATGCGCTGGAGCGCAAAATACTCCTTGTACGGCCCGACCGACTTGAAACCCACCAGTAACGCGCCCGCCAGCAGGAGCGCCACGAAAAACATGCCAATCAGGCTAAGGCCGTGTTGTCGGGATTTCATCACATCCTCCCTGCATCAATATCACCGGAAGCTGCCAATGCGCCCCAGATCGTTGAAATTGAACCAGATGAAGAATGCCCGCCCGACGATATTTTCATCCGGAACGAACCCCCACACCCGGCTGTCAGCACTATTGTCACGATTGTCGCCCATGACCAGATAATGCCCTTCAGGGACTTTACAACTGAAACCACGCTCGTTATGAGCACAATTATCCCGGAACGGATAATTCATCACATCGCGCACGAAAGCGGGCGCCTCTGGTTCGATCAGAATGTCGTGCGCAGCCTCGCCAAGTTTTTCGGTGTACTTCGGTGAATAGTGAAGGCGGTGCAGATATTTACCGGATTCCACCGTATCCACTTTTTCACCGTTGATGGTGAGCCTCTTTTCCATGTATTCGACCGTATCACCCGGCAGCCCCACTACCCGCTTGATATAGCTCTGCCTCGGGTCGAGGGGATACTGAAAGACCATGACTTCACCGCGCTTCGGCATATTGATGCTGATGATCCGGGTATTGAGGATCGGCAGCCGGATGCCATAGGTAAATTTATTCACTGCAATGAAATCACCTTCCAACAGGGTTGGAATCATCGAACCGGAAGGAATCTTGTATGGCTCGACGATGAAGGAGCGCAGGCCGAAAACGATCAGCACCACCGGAAAAAAGGCAGCCCCCCACTCCACCCACCAGGGCGAGGGCGCATCGGGCGCGCGGCGCGCGCGGGCGTAAAAGCGATCCATGCACCACAGGAAACCGGTGATGAGCGTCAGTACGAACAGGATCAGGGCAAAATCAACACTGGATAAATCCACATCGTCTCCAATCGTTCAGTGACAAGAGGGGGGCGCCTCACTTCCCCTCGTCGGTTCTCAGCACGGCAAGGAAAGCCTCTTGCGGGATTTCGACATTGCCTACCTGTTTCATGCGTTTCTTGCCTTCTTTCTGCTTTTCGAGCAGCTTTTTCTTGCGGGTAATGTCACCACCATAACATTTTGCAAGCACGTTCTTGCGCATCGCCTTGATGGTTTCGCGAGAGATGATGTGCGAACCGATGGCCGCCTGTACGGCAACATCGAACATCTGGCGCGGAATCAGCTTGCGTAGCCGGGTGGCCAGTTCCCGTCCGCGATACTGGGCGCTGGAGCGGTGAACGATCACCGAGAGCGCATCGACCTTCTCGCCTGCCACCATCATATCGAGCTTGACGAGGTCTGCCGAACGGTATTCCTTGAATTCGTAGTCCAGCGAGGCGTAGCCGCGCGACACCGATTTCAGTTTGTCGAAGAAATCCATGATCACTTCGCTCATCGGCATCTCATAGATGATCTGCACTTGGCGACCGTGGTAGCGCATGTCCACCTGAGAGCCGCGTTTCTGGTTGCACAGTGTCAGAACCGGGCCGACGTACTCCTGCGGCACGAAGATCGTCACGGTGATGATCGGTTCACGAATGTCCTGGTATTTGCCGGGTTCGGGCAGTTTGGACGGATTTTCGACGTGAATGACCTCACCGCTGTTGAGCACGACCTCGTAGACCACCGTCGGCGAGGTGGTGATGAGATCCATGTCGAATTCCCGCTCCAGCCGCTCCTGCACGATGTCCATGTGCAGCAACCCCAGGAACCCGCAGCGAAAACCGAATCCCAGCGCCTGGGAGACTTCCGGTTCGAAATGCAGTGAGGCATCGTTCAGTCGCAGTTTTTCGAGGGAATCACGCAGTTGGTCGTATTCAGAGGACTCCACCGGGTAGAGGCCCGCAAACACCTGCGACTTGATTTCCTTGAATCCCGGCAGGGGCGCATCCGCTGGACGGGTTGCCAGCGTCAGCGTGTCGCCCACCCGCGCCGCTTCCAGTTCCTTGATGCCCGCAATGACGAAACCCACTTCACCGGCAGCGAGTTTTTCGCGTTCGACCGAACGCGGGGTGAATACGCCGACCTGATCGCACGAATATTGCGCGCCAGTCGACATCAGCAGGATGCGATCCTTGACCCGCAGCACGCCATCGACCACCCTGACCAGCATGACGACGCCAACGTAGTTGTCAAACCAGGAGTCAATGATCAGGGCTTTCAGTGGCCCATCGGGATTGCCCCTGGGCGGTGGAATGCGGGCGATGATGGCTTCGAGCACATCTTCGACGCCCTGCCCGGTCTTGGCCGAGCACTCGATAGCTTCCGAGGCGTCGACCCCGATGACATCTTCGATCTCTTCCCGCGCGTTGTCGGGGTCGGCCGCTGGCAGGTCGATCTTGTTGAGCACCGGCACGACTTCCACATTCAGGTCGATCGCGGTGTAGCAGTTCGCCACCGTCTGCGCTTCCACGCCCTGCGAGGCATCCACCACCAGCAGCGCCCCTTCGCAGGCCGACAGCGAACGGCTCACTTCGTAAGAGAAGTCGACGTGTCCGGGCGTGTCGATCAGGTTCAGGTTGTAGGTTTGCCCATCACGAGCCTTGTATTGCAACGCAGCCGTCTGTGCCTTGATGGTGATGCCGCGCTCGCGCTCGATGTCCATTGAGTCGAGCACCTGTTCTTCCATTTCGCGCGACGACAACCCCCCGCAAAGATGGATGAGTCGATCGGCGAGCGTGGATTTACCGTGGTCGATATGAGCGATGATGGAGAAATTGCGAATAGGGTGCATCGGCGGGTATGGAGCAAAGGTTGTCCGGCAAAACTTTAGGATTCTATCGGAAAAGCCTTGCAAAATGCGTGTACGGCCTCTGCGTCGAGCCGGTGATGGCATATTTCCACACCATCCACGAGCAGGACGGGGATCAGTTCATCCCAACGCCCCTCCAACTCCGGCTCCTGCTCGACATCGACAACCTCGATCCGCCAGCCGTAATGTTGCGCGATCGGTTCCAGCGCCTCGATCAGTTCATGACAGAGATGGCACCATTGGCGGCTCAGAACCGTGAACACGCCCGCACGCGCATTCACGCGCCCCGCTCCATGCCCATGCATTCGACAGCGGTGGCATCCCGCTCGACGCGCAGACGCCACAAATCACGTCGTCGGGCGCGAAAGCCCAGGATAAACAACGTCACAACAATCCCGAGCACCAGCCCCACGACCGCCCCCAGATCGGCTTGCGTCGCCGGAGCCAGCCAGACGCCCAGCGCGGCACCGCCCAAAGCGAGCGCCGTCCCCAGACCATAACTCGACAGGGCCGCCCGCAACGGCACGCCTTCGTCGATCACAATCCTGACCTGCTCATCCACGCACAGGCCAAAAGGATCATCCACCGCGAAAGTCTTTTCGCCTCCCCGGAACATCTCCGCCAACCGGGGCGCATGACAGCCGCCGGGCTCATCGCAGCGCCCGCAGCCTCCATGGTGTTCGAGCAAACGAACCCATGCCCTGCCCTCCCCGGCGCGCACGACGACCGCCCTGGTTTCGATCACTTGAGCGCCTCGATGGCCTCGGCTGCCCGTTGCACGACAGATGCGGGCACTTCGCCCATCGCCGTGATCCGGTGACCACTCGCGATACGCTCGAAAACGCTGACCGTGCCACCTTCTGGATAAGCTCCGCGCGCCTCAACTCCCGTTTCTACCGGTTCGATGAAGACCGAAATCGCCGCGATTCCATCGCTGAATACCATTTGCAAGGCCCCTCCAACGCGATGGCGTGTTATCACTATCAGCGTGAAACCAGGCAAGGATTCCCTGAGCCTCCATTGCTTCTCGAATTGCGTCCTGTCGTCCCATCCGACATCGATCGTGTGCCAACCCGCATCGACCTTCACGCGGGGCACAAGCAATTCGTCGTCAACCTCTCCACCGATGCGTACATCACTGAAGACAAATTGCTCGATCGGCTCTCCTTTGACATCGAGCACTTGCGACTTGAGAAGCAGGCCGCTTTGCAGTTCGGCCCACAACACATGGCCGAAGCGAAATTCGTCGCGCGGTTCGAGTACCAGCTTCTGGGCCTCATACCCGGCGATACGCTCCACGCCATCCAGCCGGACACGGTAATTTTCCGTCATTTCGTCATAGTTTCTCGGCAAACGCCCTGGAAACATGCCACGGGCGGTGGCCTGACCCATGATGACAGTGCGTTGCGCAGGAAATACGCAACGCAGCTCCTTGCCTTGCCGGATGACTTCGCGGGGACTGCCGTCGAGTACTTCCATGCGTTCGCTTTCCACGCCTTTGGCATAGCGATGCACGATGCGCGATGTCTCGGTACGCCACCCCGTCTGGTAACTGAAGGTTCCGACGTAATTGAGCTGTCGGCTGGCTTCGCCGATACGGACAAGCCAGGTCAGCGGATTCGACGCCGTCGGTTCCGGGGATCTCTCGCATGCGTTTTCAGCGGTTAACAACCCGCCGCCTGCCGCAGCGCCCTGATCGGCGAAAGACTGGCCGCACAACATGCACAACCCGGCGAAGAGCCACGCTTTCATCGCAAACATCGGTCTGGTATCGGTCATTACTTATCTTTTTCCTCCGACGGAGTCGACACGGTACGCACATACTGCACGGCCATCGGCATCGGCCCGCCAGCCATTGCCTGATGCGCAAGCAGATAGTCATGGCGCGGGCCGCTGTTCTGGGCGACGGAAGCCGCTTCCGGTGTCTCGGCAACCTGTGCGGATATCACAGCAGGAGCAGGCGCATCATCGGACAACACCGCCACGACCCCTCCTACCGTCAGCACCCCCATCACCGAGGCCGCCAGCGGCAACAGACGATGGCGCCAGGAATGAAGCGCAGCCCCGGTTCCGGCCATGTTTTTCCTGCCGGACGGAACAAGGATAGTGGGTTCGCTTTCGAGCCGATCCATCACCCGCTCGGTGAACCCCTCCAGTTCCGGCGGCGCGTAACCTTTGATGATATCGCCCAACAGGCAATACGCGTCCCACTCATCGCGAAACGCCTTGTCGGTCTTGAGCCGGGTAAGCAACGTGCGAACCGTTGCATCGTCGACTTCACCATCGAGCATCGCCGAAAGTTTCTCTTGCATTTCAGCTTTCATCCATTCGAGTGTTATGCATCATTTACCAACGCTCATCCGCGCGCGTGCCAAGAAGCGGCCGCAAGCGGGCGGCAATCGCCTCTCGCGCGCGAAAGATCCTTGACCGAATCGTCCCAACCGGACAATCCATGGCACTGGCAATATCTTCATAACTGAGTCCTTCCAATTCGCGCAGGATAATGGCCTCGCGCAGTTCTTCGGGCAAAGCGGCCATGGCCTCGTCTACCGTCAGTGCAATCTGGCGCGTCATCAACTGCCGCTCGGGTGTATCGAAATCGCGCAAACGCTCCGCTCCTTCGATACCTTCCATCTCGCTCGAATCCATACCGCTCGAAACCGATCCCCGCCGAACCTGCGTGGCAATATGATTCTTTGCAGTGTTGATACCGATCCGATAGAGCCATGTGTAGAAAGCGCTTTCCCCGCGAAACGTCCCCAAGGCGCGATACGCCTTGATGAATGTCTCCTGGGCCAGATCCTCGACCTCGGCAGGGTCGCGTACCAGCCGTGCGAGCAGACGGTGGAGTTTGCGCTGGTATTTCGACACCAACAGACCAAACGCCTGCTTGTCCCCACTCTGAACGCGCTCCACCAACTGCTGATCGATTTCGCGATCACTCATCTAATGTCCGTATCCTGTCCTATCAAAAAACTGGCATAGTATAAGCAATCTACCTTCTTACCAGACCCATACCCCCATGGACAACAAGGTTATGACTTGGTTCAATAACAAACGCATGGGGTCGCACAAATAACGCACTCGTCGCGTGCTATATTGCACACCCTTCCTGATTCTCTCCCGGTGCACCGTCGTGTCAGAACAATACGGATATGACGTCATTATTCTCGGTAGTGGCGCAGCAGGCCAGTCAATGGCTCTTTTGCTCGCCGATCGCCTGAAGGTTGCACTCATCACCAAACGCGCGCTCACCGATAGCGCCAGTACCCTGGCACAGGGCGGCATTGCCGCAGTGCTCGCCACGACCGACAGCATCGAGGCCCATATTCGTGACACGTTCGAGGCCGGGGCCGGTCTTTGCGACCCGGCGGCCACCCGTTACACGGTTGAGCACGGCCGCGAAGCCATTGACTGGCTCATCCGGCGCGGCGTGCCTTTTACCCGCGGAGAGGATACGGAACTCGGATTCCATCTCACCCGCGAAGGCGGTCATTCCCACCGGCGCATCATTCACGCCGCTGACGCCACCGGTGCGGCAGTACAGACGACCCTGAGCGAGGCGGTACTCGCGCATCCGAACATCGACATCCACGAATATCACATCGCCGTCGATCTCATCTCCGGCGAACGAATCGGCAAACCCGAACTCGGCTGCGTCGGCGCCTACGTGCTCGACATCAAGCGTGATCGCGTCGTCACCTTTGCCGCGCGCAGTACCGTACTGGCCACCGGCGGCGCGGGTAAAGCCTATCTCTACACCACCAACCCGGATGTCGCCACCGGCGACGGCATTGCCATGGCTTGGCGAGCGGGCTGCCGGGTACGGAACATGGAATTCATCCAGTTCCACCCCACCTGTCTTTATCACCCGCAGGCCAAGTCTTTTCTGATTTCCGAGGCCGTGCGGGGCGAAGGCGGCTTGTTGATGCGCCCAGACGGAACCCGCTTCATGCCCGCGCACGACGCACGCGCCGAACTCGCCCCGAGGGACATCGTTGCACGCGCCATCGATTTCGAGGTGAAAAAACACGGACTCGATTGCGTATATCTCGACATCAGCCACAAACCGGCGGACTGGCTGCGCGACCACTTTCCCACTATCCACACGCGCTGCCTGGAACTGGGCATCGACATGACGCGGGAACCCATTCCGGTCGTACCGGCGGCGCATTATTCCTGCGGCGGCATCATCACCGATCTTGCCGCACGTACCGATGTCCCCAACCTCTACGCGGTCGGCGAGACGGCGGGAACCGGGCTGCATGGCGCAAACCGGCTGGCGTCGAACTCCCTGCTCGAATGCCTGGTTTTCGGCGAGGCGGCGGCGCGGGACATTCTCGCCCGCCCGGCGGGCTCCCTCCCCTCCCTGCCCGCCTGGGACGAGAGCCGCGTGACCGATGCCGACGAGGAAGTCGTCATCAACCATAACTGGGCGGAACTGCGTCAGGCGATGTGGGATTACGTTGGCATCGTTCGCACCAACAAGCGGCTACAACGCGCCAGTCACCGCATCCGGCTTCTTACGCGTGAAATCGACGAGTTCTATTCGAACTTTCGCGTGTCCAACAATCTCATCGAACTGCGCAATCTCGTCGTCACCGCCGATTTGATCGTGCGTTGCGCGCAATGGAGGCGTGAAAGTCGGGGACTGCACTACTCGCTCGACTACCCCGACACCCTGCCGCGCGCCCGGGATACCGTGCTGCGTCCGCCGCGATTTGGGCGGGATGCGTAGGGCGGCGGGTGCCGCCTTCTTGTTCCCGCCGTCATGCGTTTCGTGCGTGCTTAGGTGTTGTTACTCCTTCCGTCATGCGTTTCGCGGGCTCAAGCGTTGTTACTCCCTCCGTCACGCGCTTCGCGGGTTTAAGCGTTGTTACTCCCTCCGTCACGCGCTTCGCGCGCGACACCTCCCTCAAGAGGGAGGCGATAGGATTAGCGCGCCTTCGGCGCGGGGAGGAACACTGTGCGGAGGAGAAAGCTGTGCGAAGGAGGCCGCTGTGTGGGGGGAAACTTACCAATGCGCTTGAACGGTTTGTTCTGTTTTCCCAACCGCGCGAAGCGCGCAAACTCTATCGCCTCCCTCTTGAGGGAGGTGGCGCCCGCCGAAGGCGGGTGACGGAGGGAGTAAACGTCCGAGCACCCGCTACGCGCGGCTGACGGAGGGAGTAACAACGCTCATCAAATCCACGCGCAACTCAGGCCACCCGACTGAGCGTATCCGCCCCAGCATCCAACGCACGATGACGCAACCAGGCGCGCAATCGCCGCCATTGGGCATTTCCGCCGCAATCCTCGATCACCTCAGAGGCAATCAGCATCAGGCGCAGACGTCGGGGACGGCCGTCCTGCGCCGTCCAGGCCAGTGCGAACCACGACACGGCGGGAAACAACACCGCGCCGGGCAATACCCTGGCCCACACATCGTGATTGTCTCGGCACATCCGCAAGGCGCCATCGGTTGCCAACACGAACGACAACCCCCGCTTGTGCGCCTGCACCCGTGCAGCCAGAACGGCAGAGACGAGCAACAGCAACACGAGCGGAATCGTCGCTGTCATCGGCAAATTCATGAGAAAAAGCGCCACGACCCCGGCAAGGTGAGCAACCAGGATCACCACCAGCAAAGGCAGGCTGGGTTTGAGCCGTATCGTGAGCAGATGCGACTCGTTCCGCATTAGAAGTTTTTTAGACGCGGCGGAACAGCAGGGTTCCGTTCGTACCGCCAAAGCCGAAGTTGTTCTTCATGGCGACATCGATCTTCATCTCGCGCGCGGTATTGGCGCAATAATCAAGATCACACTCCGGATCCTGATCGAAGATGTTGATCGTCGGCGGAGCAACCTGATGATAATTGGCGAGCACGGTAAACAGCGACTCGATTCCGCCTGCGCCGCCGAGCAAATGCCCGGTCATTGACTTGGTGGAACTGATCACCAATCTGGAAGCGTTATCAACTCCCAAAGCGAGCTTGATCGCATCGGTCTCGTTCTTGTCGCCTAACGGGGTCGAAGTGCCATGCGCGTTCAGGTATTGCACCTGATCAGGTCCAATTCCGGCGTCCTTGAGCGCGTTGATCATACTGCGGCGCGGACCGTCGACATCCGGTGCGGTGATGTGAAAAGCATCACCGCTCATGCCGAAGCCGATCACCTCAGCGTACATCCTTGCCCCGCGCCGTTTGGCGTGCTCATACTCTTCGAGCACCAGCATGCCGGAACCTTCTCCAACCACAAAACCATCGCGGTCACGATCCCAAGGTCGGCTGGCAGTAGCAGGATCGTCGTTACGGGTCGAGAGCGCCTTCGCCGAACCGAACCCCCCGAGCGCCAGGGGCGTTATCGTGGATTCCGCTCCGCCACAGAGCATGACATCGGCGTCTCCGTAGGCAATCGTGCGCGCACTAAGGCCAATGGCATGAAGTCCCGAGGTGCACGCCGTCACCACGGCAAGATTCGGTCCTTTCAGGCCAAGCATGATCGACAGGTTCCCGGCAACCATGTTGATGATGGATCCGGGAACGAAAAACGGCGAAACCTTGCGCGGGCCACCGGCGAGATAATCGCTATGCGCGACTTCGATCAATGGCAGACCGCCCATGCCCGAACCGATGTTCAGGCCGATGCGCTCGGCATTGGCTTCGGTAACTTCGAGACCGGAATCCCGAAACGCCTGAACGCCCGCCGCGATGCCGTAATGGTTGAAGGCATCCATCCGCCGCGCATCCTTCGCCGGTATCCAGTCGGCCGCATTGAAGTTTCTCACCTCACCAGCCACGCGACACGCGAACGCGCTTGCGTCAAAACGGGTAATCGGACCAATCCCGCTTCTGCCAGCCAGTACATTTTCCCAAGCCTCGGCAACGGTATTACCCACCGGTGCAATGGCACCCAAACCAGTAATGACGACTCTGCGACGAGACACGAGATACTCCGAAAAGGCCAGCGGAGAAAAAAGAAAACCCCTCAGCGATTGCAGAAAACAATCGCTGAAGAGCCGGAAAAAGGAGGAAAGTTACTTCTTGAGGTGAGCCTCAACGTAGTCGATCGCCTGTTGAACGGTGGTGATCTTTTCGGCTTCCTCGTCCGGAATTTCACACTCGAATTCCCCTTCCAGAGCCATGACCAGTTCCACGGTATCCAGCGAATCCGCGCCCAGATCCGTTACGAACGAAGCCTCATTCCTGATTTCCGCTTCGGCAACACCAAGCTGCTCGGCAACGATCTTCCTGACGCGTTGTTCGATATCGCTCATAAACCAACTCCTTCCCATTTAGATGAAAACAACCCCTCTAGTGTACCAGAAAGGCAAGATTGCGCTACTAGCGCAAATTTTATGTCGTATACATACCGCCATTGACATGCAATGTCGTGCCGGTGATGTAAGCCGCTGCCGGCGAAGCAAGGAATGCCACCGCACAGGCGATGTCCTCCGGCCTGCCGAGACGGCCCAGCGCGATGTTGCCCACGAGGGCGTCACGCGCTGCCTGCGGGAGCCCCTGAGTCATCTGGGTATCGATAAAACCCGGCGCCACGCAATTGACGGTGATGTTGCGGCTGCCCAGTTCACGAGCAAGCGAACGG
>JAITWP010000057.1 GCA_031285365.1 Azoarcus sp. | reverse complement strand
AAGCGCACAAGGCGGCGGTGACGGGTGATACCGTTGGTGATCCGTACAAAGATACGGCGGGCCCGGCAGTCAACCCGCTGATCAAGATCATCAACATTGTTGCGTTGCTGATCGTGCCGTTGCTTCCGGGCGCGGGACTGTAAGAAACAACAGCTTCATCCGACGGCGCAGAAGAGATTCTTCTGCGCCGTCGTTTTTGAAGTCGTTGCAATGCTTGAATGACCCCTGATTCAAAGGCAAAAGTCATGGCACAGGACGCGGATCACCTGATCTGGCTGGACTTGGAAATGACCGGGCTCGATCCGGAAATAAATCGCATCATCGAAATCGGTCTTGTCATTACCAACGCCACGCTCGATGTCGTTGCCGAGGCGCCGGTGATTGCCGTGCATCAGCCGGATGCCGTGCTCGATGCGATGGATGACTGGAACAAGAGCACCCACGGGCGTAGCGGCCTCATCGAGCGTGTACGCGCCTCGACGATCTCCGAGGCCGAGGCCGAGGCGACGATGGTGGCTTTTCTGGAACAATGGGTTCCCAAGGGCATCTCACCAATGTGCGGCAACACCGTGAGACAGGATCGCCGTTTCCTTCTGCGCTACATGCCCCGGTTCGAGGAGTGGTTCCACTACCGGGATCTCGATGTTTCCACGCTCAAGGAACTCGCCAAGCGTTGGAACCCTGATGTCTACAAGGGCGTAAAAAAGGCTGGCGCGCACACGGCGCTGGCCGACATCATGGAGTCGATCGAAGAATTGCGCCATTATCGGGAAACCTTCCTGCGTCTCCCTGCATGATGCAAAATGCGCCCTGGATCAATTTTCATATTTCTTCCGGAATCCCGTCATGGAATCTACCCGTATCCTGCTAGAAGCTCACGAAATCCCCACGCACTGGTACAACATCGCTGCTGACCTGCCCGCGCCGCTTGCGCCGCCGCTTCTGCCGGATGGCTCGGTTGCGAGTCCCGAACAACTGGGGGCGATTTTTCCGCCGACGATTGTCGAGCAGGAGATGAGCTCGGAGCGGTGGATCGAAATTCCGTATGAAGTGCGCGACATTTTCCGCCTCTGGCGGCCCAGCCCGCTGGTGCGCGCGGTGCGGCTGGAAAATGCGCTCGGCACGCCTGCGAAAATTTTCTACAAATACGAAGGCGTCTCGCCCGCCGGTTCGCACAAACCCAACTCTGCCGTGCCGCAGGCGTACTACAACCGCGAGGCGGGCATCAGGCGGCTGACCACGGAGACGGGCGCGGGGCAGTGGGGCTCATCGCTGGCGCTGGCCGGACAGATGTTCGGGCTGGATGTACGCATCTATATGGTCAGAGTCAGCTACGAACAGAAACCGTATCGGCGAGTGATGATGCAAACCTGGGGGGCGGAAGTTTTCGCCAGCCCGTCTTCCATAACGGAGTGTGGCCGCAAGATCCTGGTTGAAACACCGGATTCTCCCGGATCGCTGGGCATCGCCATTTCCGAGGCGGTGGAGGAAGCGGCGGGTCGGGCAGACACCAATTACGCGCTCGGCTCCGTGCTCAATCATGTGGTGGTGCACCAGAGCATCATCGGGCTGGAGTCGAAAAAGCAGTTTGAAAAGATCGGCCTCTATCCGGACATCGTGGTTGCGCCCTGTGGAGGTGGTTCCAGCTTTGGCGGCATTGCCTTTCCGTTCCTCGGCGACAAGGCGGCGGGCGACAAGCGCGCAGCAAACCTTCGCGCAATCGCGGTGGAGCCGAGTTCCTGCCCCAGTCTCACCAAGGGCCGCTATACCTACGATTTCGGCGATTCCTCCGGCTTCACGCCCCTGATGAAGATGTACACCCTCGGCCACGACTTCATGCCCGCTGGCATTCACGCGGGCGGACTGCGTTACCACGGCGCTTCGCAACTCGTCTCGCAACTCTACGAGGCGGGCCTGATCGAAGCCGTCGCCGTGCCGCAACTGGCCACGTTCGACGCCGGGGTGCAGTTTGCGCGCCTCGAAGGGATCATCCCCGCGCCGGAAGCCTGTCACCCCATTCGCGTGGTCATCGACGAAGCGTTGAAGTGCAAGGAAACCGGCGAAGAAAAGGTCATTCTCTTCAACCTTACCGGGCATGGGTATTTCGACATGACTTCGTTCGAGCGTTATCTCTCCGGGAAGCTGGAAGATTTTGAATACCCGGTGGAAGAAGTGGAGAAGTCTCTGGCGAAGCTGCCGAAGTTTGGGTGAGGCCATGAGCAGATGCGAGGGTTGGCTACGCGACCGTTGCCGTTGCCGCTGTAGCTTGGGCTGAGCCTGGAGGAGGCTGCAAGAATCATGTGGCGCTTCAAAAGTGCCACATGCAGTATGCGTGCCCGGTTTGCCAAAGTCTGTGCTGGCAGCGCCCCGCAGAATGCAACAAGCGCCAGTGATGCAACCACGCCAAAGCAGGTCTGGAGCGCGAGTGGCAAGTACTCGACGAATTGCTTCACGAGATTGCTACGAGCGGGATCGCGACCGTCTCCCAGATCAAGCTTGCCGTCGAAGCGAAGCTGAGCAAACCCATGACGCCCTCAACGCCCTATCGCATGCTTGTGCGCCACGGCTGGCGCAAGCTCGCCCCCGGCACCCGGCGTGGCATAATTTTTTTACATCGACAAGTATGATATAGAATTTAATTCTGATTGGTTATGTTGACGTCGTTGTAATATCAGCATATTCTTATTGAATTGACGTTCCTCCTGCTCAAATGTTGCTGGGCTGCCGGGAGGCGTGCGTTGCTGTGGGTTGAATTCGTTTTTTTACTAAATCACGTTGAAAGCAAGGGCTCGCAGTAATGGGAAGGGAGTATTTGATTCATCGTAGTAGTGCGCGTGTTAAGCGTTTTATCTGGTTCATCTTATGTGCCGTGCCAACATCAATGGCATTGGCGCAGACGCCTCCACCCGGTAGCGCCACTCAGGAAATTCTTCGCCAGCAGGAGCGCGAACGCATCCTTCGGCAGCAGCAGGAGACCAAGCCGGATGTGCGCCTGGAACGACCTGCAACGCCAGAGCAGGAGCGTTTGTCGGAGGATGAGTCGCCTTGTTTCCGCATCAACCGTATCACCCTCGTGGGCGATGCCGCCGAACGCTTCCAGTGGGCATTGTGCGCAGCCGACCCCAGCGGTGACCCGGTTTCAGGTCGATGTCTTGGTGCCGCCGGTATCAACCTCACGATGAAGCGCATCCAAAACGCCATCGTCGCGCGTGGCTACATCACCACGCGCGTACTGGCCATGCCGCAGGATCTCAGAGAGGGGACGCTCGCCCTCACGCTCATACCGGGGCGCATCCGCAGCATCCGCTTCACCGACGACAGCAGCCAGCGCGCCACCAAATGGAACGCCATGCCAGCCGCACCAGGAGACATCCTGAACCTGCGTGACATCGAGCAGGGCTTGGAGAACTTCAAGCGTTTGCCCACTGCAGATGCCGACATCCAGGTCACCCCGGCCGAAGGCCCCGATGCCAAACCCGGTGAAAGCGACCTGATCATTGCCTGGAAACAGAGAATGCCGCTGCGCCTGAACGTCACGGTCGACGATTCGGGCAGCAAGCGCACCGGCAGGTACCAGGGCAGCGTCACCGTCTCCTACGACAACTGGTGGACGTTGAACGACCTCTTCTACATCAGTTTCAACCATGACCTTGGCGGCGGACATAGCGGCAAAAAGGGCACACGCGGCCATACCGCCCACTACTCGGTGCCGTATGGCTATTGGCTGCTCGGTTTTACCACCAGCAGCTACGACTACCACCAGACGGTAGCGGGCTTGAACCAGAGTTACATCTACAGTGGTAAAAGTGAGAACAACGAGGTTCGTCTTTCTCGCTTGTTCTACCGCGATGCCGTGCGCAAGGCCAGCGCCTACCTGCGCGGTTGGCAGCGCAGGTCCAGCAACGCCATCGACGATACCGAGATATTGGTGCAGCGCCGCCGCATGGCAGGCTGGGAAGCTGGCCTTACCTACCGTCAGTTCATCAAAACCGCCGTGCTGGATGCCAACCTCGCATATCGCCGGGGTACAGGGATGCTGTCGTCGTTGCAGGCACCTGAAGAGGAGTTTAACGAAGGCACATCGCGCCCCTCATTGGTCACCGCAGACGTGCAATTGATGTTGCCGTTTTCCCTGGCCTCGCAGCGACTACGCTACACGGGCACATTGCGCGGCCAATGGAACCGCA
>JAITWP010000033.1 GCA_031285365.1 Azoarcus sp. | reverse complement strand
GCGCCAGCTTGATCGGCGCGCCACCGTCCATCGCCTCGACTTCGAAAAGCATATCGTTGGCCAATGCCTGCTCGTCATACGCAAGTTCGAGGAGGTTCTGGAAGGGAGCCCACTGCCCGGAATAGCCGCGTAGCTGTTCCCTCCAGTAGGCGAAGGGCTGAGCGTTGAACCGGCGGTTGATGATATCGCCGGCAGCCTCCCAATTCTCCATCAAATTCTCGGCTGTCGAAAAGCGTGGGTCGTCAGCCGCCTCGGGCACGCCGATCGCGGTGAAAAGACTGCGGATATGGGGGCCGGGGATGAGCGTGCACAGGTTGATCGTGCCGCCGTCGGATGTACGGAAGTTCCCCATGAACGGATTGCCCGGGTTGGAGCCCGAGCGGGGCATTCCGATCCGCATGGCTTGGCCCGCCTCGAGTTGGATATCGAGCGCACTACCCGCCGACCACCAGGCAGTCGAAAGGAGTGAGACATCCAGTTCTACTGCCTTGCCAGTGCGCTCCCGGTGGAACAGGGCCGCTGAAATACCGCCAGCGATGTTCATCCCGCCGGTAGAATCTCCGAAAGCGGGAATGCCCTGGCCAAGCGGTCCTTCCAGCTCGCCCGGACTCATCGACCAGCCAACACCGCTGCGCGTCCAGAATGCGGTGCCATCGAAGCCACCCACTTCGCGTTCCGGCCCCTTGTCGCCATAGGCGCTGCCGCGCGCGTAAATGATGCTTGGATTGACTGCACGGATGTGCTCGATGTCGATCCGCAGTTTCTGCCTGTGTTGCGGAAGGTAATTGGTCAGGAAGACGTCCGCGGTCTTGGCTAGTGCGTAGATCACTTCCCGACCTTCGGGTGTGGCGATGTCGACGCCGACGCTCCGCTTGCCGCGGTTGGGATGCTCCATCATCGTGTTGCGTAGCGGGTTGAGCTTCATGCCGCCCATATTGATAAAGCCACGCATGGCGTCGCCACGCTCGGGGTGCTCGATCTTGATGACATCAGCGCCCCAATCCGCAAGGATTGCACCAGCTGCAGGCACGAATGTGTGCTGCGCCACTTCGAGAACGCGCACACCCTCCATCACTCGGGTCATTCCGATAGCCTTCCGTCTTTACATCTCCTTCTTGCCAGTCGCGTGGGACGCTGGTCGAGGCAACAACCGAGCCTATCGGGAAGGAGACGAACCTCCGCGAGAGCGCCATTTTTGCGACTTAAATGAGAAGCAGGTGCAGATGCAGGTCATCGTTTGCTGCGAACGGACCGGAAACTTCTCGGACTTTCCCCGGTCACCCGCCGGAAGGCGGTCGAAAACGAGGTAGCCGTGGTGAAGCCGACCTCAGCCGCAACTTGGCCAATGGGCATATCGGTTCGCCGCAGAAGCACCTTGGCCCGTTCCATCGTCAGATCCTGGACGAAAGTACCGATTGTGCGACCGGTTTCCTCACGGAATGCCCGCATCAACTGTCGGCGACTCAAGCCGCACAATTGAGCGAGTTCTTTCAGGGTCGGCAACGCCCCACCATCGCGAACACGTTCTTCGATAGCGCGCAATCGCCAGGGAGACAGCCCGCCTTTACGGGCGTTGTTGGCCTCGGCATGGTACAGCAGGCGCAAAGTTTCCGCCAGCAATGTCACTCCCAAGCCTTCAATCAGCAATTCCGACGCAAAACCCGGCTCGTGTATCTCGCGCGCCATGCGCTGCAACAGTTCGCGCAGACGCTCGAACGGCATATTCAGGCAAGTCCGTAATACCGACGCCACATCCATGCCGCGTGCCAAGGAATCGTGCATCCGTCGATCAACGGCCATCTCGACGAAGAGATTACGCTGGCTGCCCGGACCGCCCTTGGCCAAATAACGCTGGCCAGTCGGAATGAAGAAAAGATCGCCGACCGGGCCATAGTCGCCTTCCATGACCTCAAACCGCCCGCGCGCGCTGGCTGGGCGCCCACTCAAGCTGAGATTAAAAAAGACCGTGTCCTCTGAGTACCAGCGGCCGGAGACTGATCCGTCACGCTCCTGAACAATATCGCTTACCGAAATCATCGGTGATGTTATGTGCGGAGCGTTAAGATCCGCCCCCCGACCGACTTGCGGATATAGCGGGCTATAACCCTTGTTCTCGGAATCTCCTGGTCTCGTCCACATAGAATTCTGCCACTGCATCCGCATCCACAGCCTTGCGATGCGTCGATCTGTTATCGCGGGATATATATTCCAGCCGCTCCAATCGCGCCATCCCTTTGCAAAGAGGCCACAGAGTTCAACCGGGAATTGTTGACGAGAGGCATCTGCGCCAAATGCAGCGCGTGTACCAATCAGGAGAGACTGCATGACGCCCAACGAACTCGCGGACCGTTACTTCGCTTGCATCACGGCCAGGGACATCGATGGCCTTGCTGCCTTGTACGAAGACGACGCAACCTTTGCCCTTCCTGACGGGCGCGAATTTCAGGGCAAGGCGGACATTCGCAGCATGCATCAGAGTGTCTTTACGGCGGCCTCTCCGGTGCCGT
>JAITWP010000336.1 GCA_031285365.1 Azoarcus sp. | reverse complement strand
CCGTCGCGCCCGATGTCGGTGTAGATCACCGCCTCGACGCCGTAATCCTCGAATTTCTTCGCCAGATCGACCACGTCGTGGCCGGTGATTTTCGACCAGCCGTCGACGGCCACTTTGCCGTCGCGCGCGTCCAGCCCGACGATGATGTGCCCCGGAAAAGCACTGCAGGCATCGTGCAACAGGCCCGGATGCCTGACGGCAGCCGTGCCGATGATGACGTAGCTGATGCCGCTGTCGAGATACTGTTCTATGGTATCCAGATCGCGGATGCCGCCGCCGAGCTGAACGGGGATGTCGTCGCCAACTTCATCGATGATGGCGCGAATCGCCTTGCCGTTGACGGGCTTGCCAGCGAAAGCGCCGTTCAGATCGACCAGGTGCAATCGTCGTGCACCCTGTTCGATCCAGTGGCGCGCCATGTCGGCAGGCGCTTCCGAAAATACCGTGGCCTCGTTCATTTCGCCCTGTTTGAGGCGAACACAATGGCCGTCCTTGAGATCAATGGCGGGAATGAGCAACATATCGAAACGTCATGGACAGTGGAAAAAACAGACGCCGCTGCGATTCAGGGCGTCCAACGGATAAAGTTTGACAAAAGACGTAAACCCGCGTGTGCGCTTTTTTCGGGGTGAAACTGAACTGCGAAAATATTAGCCTTCCCTACTGCGCTGGTAAAGCGAATGCCATGCTCCGTTTGCGCAAGGGTCATGGCGGAGTTGGCAGGTTGCACGCAATAGCTGTGCACAAAATAAAAGCGATCTCCGTCGGGAATTCCTTCCCAGAGGGGATGCGGCTGCTCTTGCCACACTTCGTTCCAGCCCATGTGCGGCACTTTCAGGCGCACGCCTGCCGCCGCATCAAACATCGCTTCGGGAAAACGCGCCACGTTGCCCGCGAACACGTCCAGCCCAGGGGTGTCGCCTTCGTCGCTGTGTTTGAACAGCATTTGCAGGCCGATGCAGATTCCCAGGAAGGGTTTCGATGCTGCCGCCTCCAGCACCGCCGGGCGCAGGCCGCGCGAATCGAGTTCACGCATGCAGTCGGGCATCGCCCCCTGACCGGGGAATACCACCCGGTCGGCAGCGGCCACCCGCGCGGCATCGGCGGTGACTTCCACCCGAAACCCCGGCGCGACGTGCTCGATGGCCTTGGACACCGAACGCAGGTTTCCCATGCCGTAGTCGATGACTGCCACCGTGCTCATCGTGTTTGCTTGCCTGATTGCCGTAGAAGGAAGAAATCGCCGCCTTGGGGAGATCTGCGCCTCAGAGAGCGCCCTTGGTCGAGGGCACGACGCCTGCCGCGCGCTCGTCGCGCTCGGCAGCCATGCGCAACGCGCGGCCAAATGCCTTGAAAATGGTTTCGCACTGGTGGTGCGCATTGTCGCCGCGCAGATTGTCGACGTGCAGCGTCAGCCCCGCGTGATTGACGAGGCCCTGGAAAAACTCGCGCGCGAGATCGACATCGAACCCGCCGACGCGCTCACGGGCAAAATCCACGCAATAAAACAGCCCTGGCCGCCCGGAGAGATCGAGCGCCACCCTTGAGAGCGATTCATCGAGCGGCACATAGGCGTGACCGTAACGGCGCACGCCTTCCTTGTTGCCGAGTGCCTTGGCGAGTGCCTGCCCGAGTGCGATGCCAATATCTTCGACCGAATGATGATCGTCGATATGGATATCGCCTTCGCAATGCACATCGAGATCAATGAAACCATGCCGCGCGACCTGATCGAGCATGTGATCGAGAAACGGCACGCCGGTATCGAGTCTGATTTGGCCTGTGCCATCCAGATCAATTCGCACCGAAATGCGGGTTTCGGCAGTGTTACGGGTAAGGGTGGCCTGACGCATGATCAACTGGCAGAACGGGTGAATGAGAACATCGCATGATACCATTGCCAGCACCCCTTTTACCCCTTATTTACGCAGTTTCAGCATGAGTAGCTACTGGAGTGCCGTCACCCGCGGACTGGTTCCCTATGTTCCGGGTGAACAGCCCGCGCTCGACAATCTCGTCAAGCTCAATACCAACGAAAATCCCTATGGGCCTTCCCCCAGGGCGCTCGATGCCATTCGCGCGGCCACCGAAAACACATTGCGGCTCTACCCCGATCCGGACGCCAGGGCGCTCAGGGCCGCGCTTGCCAACCGTTACAAGGTAAGTCCGGCGCAAGTCTTTGTCGGCAACGGTTCCGACGAAGTGCTGGCCCTTGCCTTCATCGGCCTGTTGAAGCACGAGCGTCCGCTGTGGATGCCGGATGTCACCTACAGCTTCTATCCGGTCTATTGCGGTCTCTACGGCATCGAGTATCGTCAGGTTCCGCTCGATGACGATTTCGCCCTGCGCCCGGAAGACTACTTTCCTCGCGGGGAAGATCGCGCCGGAAGCATCATTTTTCCCAATCCGAACGCCCCGACGGGACGCCTGCTGCCGCTTGCCGAGGTCGATCGCATCGCCGCCGCCAACCGGGAAGCCGACGTGCTGGTCGATGAGGCTTACATCGACTTTGCCGATCCGGACGCCAGCGCCATTGCCCTCGTCGACCGCCATCCCAACCTGCTGGTCGTCCACACGTTCTCGAAAGGCCGGGCGCTCGCCGGATTGCGGGTCGGTTTCGCCATCGGCCATCCCGAGTTGATTGCCGGACTGGAACGGGTCAAGAACAGCTTCAACTCCTACCCGCTCGGTCGTCTGGCGCTCGCGGGGGCGCTGGCCTCGGTGGAAGACGAATCCTGGTTCCAGACGAGCCGCCGCAAAGTCATCGCCTCCCGCGCCACGCTCATCACGCAATTGCAGGCGCTTGGCTTCGATGTCCTGCCCTCGGCGGCCAACTTTGTTTTTGCCCGGCTTCCGGGGTTTGACGCGGCCGAGCTTGCCGCCGTCCTGCGCCAGCGTGACATCATCGTGCGCCACTTCAAAACGCCGAGAATCGCGCAATATCTGCGCATCACCGTTGGTGACGAAAATCAATGCGCGGCGCTGGTCGATGCCCTGCGGGACATCCTGTGCTCCCAAGGGTAATGGAGAGAAAGGACATCTTCTTCGCCGCCGTTCTCTGCGTGGCGCTGGGTCTCCATTTCCAGTTCCGTGACAAGGAACCCTCCACACCCGAAGAAGCCCTTCAGGCCGTGCTCGCCAGGGTGGAAGGCACGATGGAACTCGATAGACTTCCCCTCGAAGATGCCATCAGGCAGGTTCGAGGCAACGGCGAACTGGTTCTGGTGAGCTTTGAAGATCCGAACTGCACATACTGCATCAAGCTGAACAAAAACCTGGATCGCCTGGACAACATCACCCTTTACACCTTCCTGGTTCCTTTCTTGTCGGAAGATTCCGCCATCAAGTCCCGCCGCATATGGTGTGACGAAAATCCCGCGCTGGCCTGGAACGACTGGATGCTGAAACGCCAGTTGCCTTCCGGTGCGGACGATTGCGACACCACGGCGCTCGACAGAAGCATTGAACTCGGAAATACGATAGGCATCCGGGGTGTGCCCTATGTATTTCGGGCAAAATAGCCTTTCCCCTCCAACTACAGGAAATTCCAAACGCCATGGAACATTTCGGTTTTCCGCTGGAAGCGATACTAATCTTTGTTGGTGTGGTCGTTGTTTCCGTCTATCTCGATCTCTTCGCCCACAGGAAAAGCACTGAGATTTCACTGAGCGACTCCGCCCGCTGGACGGTGTTCTGGATCGTCCTCGCGCTCGCGTTCTACGCTTATCTGTGGTTTCGCTTCGACAAGAAATGGGCCGATCTTTACCTCGCGGGTTACGCGCTCGAAAAATCCCTCTCGATCGACAATCTGATGGTTTTTATAGCCATCTTTGCCTCATTCGGCATCAAGGGCGGTGTCCTGCAACACCGCATCCTTTACTATGGCATCATGGGTGCATTGGTCTTTCGAGCCATTTTCGTCGTCATCGGAACCGGGCTCTTCCAGGCAAGCCCCTGGGTAGGATTTCTCT
This sequence comes from Azoarcus sp., assembly GCA_031285365.1. Taxonomy (GTDB): domain Bacteria; phylum Pseudomonadota; class Gammaproteobacteria; order Burkholderiales; family Rhodocyclaceae; genus WRNU01. The sequence continues at coordinate 1,782 of JAITWP010000336.1, read as the reverse complement.
TTGCCGCCTTTGTGATCTGGAGTGCGGTCAAGATGCTGCAACGGCCCAAGCACGAAGCAGAGATCGAAGACTACTCGGATCATTGGTCTGTCCGGCTTACCAGAAGGGTGCTTCCCGTCTACCCCAAGCTGCACCGGGATCGTTTTTTCATCCGTCACTCACAGATTCCCGGCAACGAGACTGACGAAGCTCAAAACACATCAAACGCGGTAAAAAAGGGCGCTCTGTACGCCACCCCGGCTTTCCTGTGCCTGATGGCCATCGAAACCTCCGACGTTGCCTTCGCCTTCGATTCCGTTCCTGCCATCATTGCCGTCACGCAGGAGCCGTTACTTGTTTATGCCGCAATGATTTTTGCCATTCTCGGCCTGCGCAGCCTTTATTTCGTCCTGGCCGCGCTTACCAAATACCTGGTGCATCTCGAAAAGGCCGTCATCGGGCTATTGTTCTACATTGGCGCAAAAATGGCGCTTCAATCCTGGAACCATGCCATTGCCGACACCGGTTTCCATATCCCGCCGGGCTGGAGCCTTTCCATCGTTCTCGGCACACTGGTTGCGGGCGTTCTCGCTTCCTTTATTTTTCCTGCGAAAAAATAGTTCTTCCGAACGGTTCTATCACTCACCAAAGGAGTCCTTATGTTTTCTCTTCGCACATTCCGACCCCACAGAGCCGTTGCTCTCCTGGCTTGCGTACTCATCCCGTCGTTCGTTTTCGCCCAGGAAACGCCGAGGCGTGAAATCTGGAAAGCGGGTGACATGTCCGTCACGGTCATCCAGGATTTGCCCGGAGAAATGCCGGTTTCCATCTTCAGCGGTCCAACCCCCGGAGAAGAAAGAGCGAAATACTTCACTGACGGCAAGGCTGAAGCCGGCATCAATGCCTTCCTGCTGCGAGTGGGCGGCAAGATCGTGCTGTTCGATGCGGGCACCGGGACATTGTTCCCATCTCCGGGAAAACTGGCCGAAACCCTCGCCAGCCTGGGCGTCAAGCCGGAAGACGTCGATTTTGTTCTGCTGACCCACATGCACATGGATCACATCGGCGGGCTGTTGAAGGAAGAAAAGCGCGCTTTCCCCAAGGCAAAAATAATGGTCTCGAAACCCGAACTCGAATCGTGGATAGCCCTTGCGGAAAAAGACCCCTCCAATGTCAACGCGGGCAAGGTTAAGGCCGTGGTTGCTGCCTATGGGTCTGACATGCTGCCGCCCTTCGCCTTTGGCGACACCCCGCTACCGGGTGTGACGGCGCTGGATGCTGTCGGCCATACGCCGGGCCATACGGTGTTCCAACTCACGGCGGGCGGAAAAAGCCTGCTCATCGCTGGCGACGTGATTCATGCTATGTCCCTGCAATTCGCCCTGCCTGACGAATGCGCGTCATACGACATGGATCCGGCCCAAGCCGTCATCTCCCGCAAGCGCATCTTTGAGATGGCCGCGCAAAAGGGAATACCCATTGCCGGAATGCATTTCCCCTTTGCGAACGCTGTGGGGACAGTCAAAAAAGACGGCAAGGGGTGGAAATTCGAGCGGATGGAGTAGAGGGGGGTAATTCCCCTCCGTGTGAACTGACCCCCAAAAGTTGGACACTGAACCAACTGGGGGTATTTCATGTTGAAATATGATGAAAACTTCAAACGAGCCATCGTATTGGAGTACTTGTCAGGATCTGGGGGCTTTAGGGCGCTTGCCCGCAAGTACGAGGTAGATCGAGCGACGCTGCGTTTCTGGGTGGATCGCTATCGGCATCACGGAGAGGCGGGTTTGCGCAAGAAATTGG
>JAITWP010000330.1 GCA_031285365.1 Azoarcus sp. | reverse complement strand
CCGGAAGGCAATCCGATCTACGGCGAAGACGAAATCACCGACCGGGGCGAGCGGTTTTTCGCTGCCGAATTTTTGCGCGAAAAACTTTTCCGACTCCTGGGCGACGAATTACCCTACGGCCTCACGGTCGAGATCGAAAAGTTCGAGACCGAAGGACGTTTGCGTCGCATCCATGCCGCCGTGATCGTCGACAGACCTGCGCACAAGGGCATCGTCATCGGCAAGGGAGGCGAGAAACTGAAACGGGTCGCAAGTCAGGCTCGCATCGAAATGGAAAAACTGTTCGACGGCAAGGTCTTCCTCGAAACCTGGGTCAAGGTCAGGAGCGGCTGGGCCGATAACGAACGCGCGCTCAAGAGCCTGGGGTACGAGTGAGCCTGAAACAGCGTGTCGCGCAGCAACCCGCCTGGGTATTGCATACCCTGCCGTGGCGAGAAACCAGCCTGATCGTCGAAGTCTTCACCCGCGACCATGGACGTATCGCCCTGGTTGCCAAGGGCGCGCGTCGTCCCATGTCGGAATTGCGCGGCGTGCTGATGGCGTTTCAGCCGCTCCTGCTCGATTTTTCGGGCGGCGGCGAAGTCAAGACCCTGACTCGCGGGGAGTGGCGCGGCGCGCAGGCACTGCTGACGGGTCGCGCGCTGCTTTGCGGTTACTACCTCAACGAACTGCTCCTGAAACTGACCGCACGCGAAGATTCGCACCCGGCGCTGTTTGATGCCTATGAATCGGCTGTCAATGCGCTGAGGCGGGAAGAAAACCTGCCGCCGGTGCTGCGCCGCTTTGAACTGGCGCTGCTGCGCGAACTGGGCTATGGCGTGATGCTCGATGCCGACGGCAGCGGGCAGCCATTCCAGCCCGGAAAGCCTTATCTCTACGTCATCGAACGCGGCCCGTTAGCCTGCTCGGCGGCGCAGGAGGCTGTAGACGGTGTGCGTCTTGATGGTCAGACCCTCATCGATCTGGCCGCAGACGATTTCAGCCGCACCGAGACCCTGCAGGAAGCCGGGCATCTGCTGCGCGTGCTCATCCATCATCATCTCGGTGGTCAGCCCCTGCAATCCCGCCGGGTACTCAATGAACTGAGAAGTTCATTCAATTGACCTTTTTCCCTGCTATGATTCTCGCCTTTCCTCGTGCAGTTTGATTGCACAACGGAAGTGAGACGAGGATGACACATTGATCGAACTCGGCGTCAATATCGACCACGTTGCCACCTTGCGGCAAGCGCGGCGCACTTGGGAACCCGATCCTATCTGGGCGGCAGTGGAAGCCCATCTCGGTGGGGCGGACGGAATTACCGTCCACTTGCGCGAAGATCGCCGCCATATCGGCGACGATGACGTGCGCAGACTCCGTGAGCTGACCCAGATCAAGCTGAACCTGGAAATGGCGGCGACCGATGAAATGATCGGTATCGCCTGTAGGTTCAAGCCTGAAATGGCGATGCTGGTTCCCGAGGCCAGACAGGAAATCACCACCGAAGGGGGAATCGACATCGTGTCCGATGAGGTGCGGTTACGCGAGTGCGTTGCCCGCCTGAGCGATGCCGGAATCGTCACCAGTGTGTTCATCGATGCCGACCTGAAGCAGGTCGAAGCCGCTGCCCGCATCGGTGCGCGCGTGTGCGAAATCCACACGGGCCCCTATGCCCACGCTTTTCACACGAACGGGCGGGATGTCGACAGCCCGAGGGTGCGCGCGGAATTCGACCGTGTGCGCGTGGCGGGCGAGGCAGTCCGCGCCGCCGGAATGCGTTTCAATGCCGGACACGCGCTCAACTACTACAACGTGCAACCCATTGCCGCGATCAGTGGAGTGCGCGAATTGCACATTGGACATGCCATCGTCAGCCGCGCCGTGTTCGTGGGGTTGCGGGCAGCGGTGAGCGAGATGAAGCGCCTGATGCGCGAGGCAGGGACGAGGGCATGATTTACGGTATCGGAACCGATATTGTCCAGATCGCGCGGATACGCGCGGCGCTCGACCGTCATGGCGAAGCGTTTGCAGCACGGATCCTGGCGGATGCCGAATGGGGAGAATGGCGGGCAGTCCGCGACCAGGCACGGTTTCTCGCCAAGCGTTTCGCTGCCAAGGAAGCGTTCGGCAAGGCGCTCGGCATCGGACTGTCTCCTCCTGCGACCTTGCGGGCGCTGGCCGTGCAGCATGACGGACAGGGCAGACCCGAGTTTGCGTATGACGACGCGCTTTCCGCCCATATGAAATCAAACTCCTTGAGTGCCTGCCTCAGCCTGAGCGACGAGAAGGAGTACGTTGTCGCTTTTGCAGTGATCGAACATACATCACATGCAGCTCCCGCCCTTGTTCATGGCGTGGAAGTCCAGGATCGCGAAGAAAACATGAACCCAAACACCTTCCCAATTTCACTGCCGCGTGGCGCACTGATGGTAGACGTTGCCGGTTTGGCTCTGACGGATGAAGAGCGCAAGCGCCTGTGTGACCCCCGGATCGGTGGCGTCATCCTGTTCGCGCGCAATTACGCCGATTCTGCGCAGTTGCGTGCCCTGACCAGTGAGATTCACGCCCTGCGCACACCTGCTCTCATCATCGCTGTCGATCACGAAGGCGGGCGAGTACAACGTTTCCGGACAGATGGTTTTACCCGTCTGCCTGCGATGCGCACGCTCGGAGAGTTGTGGGCGCGCGATGAACTCGAGGCGCTGGCGGCAGCCCGTGCGGTAGGGTTCGTGCTGGCCGCCGAACTCGCCGTGCATGGCGTTGACCTGAGCTTCACACCAGTGCTGGATCTTGATTATGGGTGCAGCCGCGCGATCGGCAACCGCGCGTTTCACCGCGACCCGGCGGTAGTGGGCACCCTGGCCCTGTCGCTGGTAGCGGGCATGATGAATGTGGGCATGGGCGCGGTGGGCAAGCATTTTCCGGGGCATGGTTGTGTCGAGGCCGATTCGCATCACGACGTTCCGGTCGATGATCGTACGTTCGACTCGATCTGGAACGAGGACATGGCTCCGTACCGGCAGGGATTGCTGCAACAACTGGCGGGAGTGATGCCTGCGCACGTCATCTATCCGCGCGCTGAACCGGGAGAGGCCGGGCCAGCGGGTTTTTCGCCTTTCTGGCTGAAGGAAGTGTTGCGCAACCGACTCGACTTTGGGGGGATCATCTTCAGTGACGATCTCAACATGGCAGGCGCACTCGTGGCCGGGGACATCGTGGAGCGGGTGGCTGCCGCAGCGCGCGCGGGGTGCGACATGTGGCTGGTGTGCAATCGCCCCGATCTCGTTGACGAACTCCTGTCGCGCGGCACACCCGAGGTTGATCGCGCCACTCGTGCCCGTCTGGCCGCCCTGACCGTGCCCGCGCCGCGCCCGTGGCTGGCCGATCCGCTTGCGCTCGCGCAGCATCCGTCCTATGTGCAGGCGCGCGAGAAGGTGCTGGCCGTGTTGGCCATGGAAAACGTCGATGCTTCGCCGGTCATGGCTGCGGCGACCATCGGCGACACGCGGCCCGGATGAGCGATCAGGAACCAAACGTCACGTTCGACAAGCGCGCCTTCCTGCGCACCGTGCCCGACACGCCGGGTGTCTATCGCATGATCGACAGCGTCGGGCAGGTACTCTACGTTGGCAAGGCCAAGAATCTCAAGCGCCGGGTGTCGAGCTATTTCCGGGCGAAGCTTTCCAGCCCGCGCATCGCCATGATGGTGGAGAAAATCGCGCGCGTGGACATCACTCCGACACGCTCGGAGGCCGAGGCGCTGATTCTCGAAAACAATCTCATCAAGAGTCTGTCTCCGCGCTACAACATCCTGTTCCGGGACGACAAGAGCTATCCCTACGTCGTGTTGTCGGGAGATGAATTTCCCCGTCTTGCCTTTCATCGCGGGGCTTTCACCAGGGGTGCGCGTTACTTTGGCCCGTTTCCCAACGCCCACGCGGTGCGTGAGAGCATCCAACTGCTGCAAAAGACTTTCCGGTTGCGCACCTGTGAAAACAGCGTTTTCCAGAACCGTTCGCGCTCGTGCCTGCTGGCGCAGATCAAGCGTTGCAGCGCGCCCTGTGTGGCGGAAATCGATCATGATGCCTATGCCGCCGATGTGCATCTGGCAAGCCGTTTCCTCGATGGACAGGCCGGCGAAGTCATCGACGACCTGGGTGCGCACATGCAGGCTGCTGCGGGGCGGCTGGCCTTCGAGGAAGCGGCGGCTTACCGTGATCGGATCAGGGTATTGCAGACGGTGTTGCACCGGCAATTCGCGGACAGCCGCAAGGACGAGGATGTCGACATCATTGCTTCCGTGGCGCAGTCCGGGCTGGTCTGCGTGAACATTGCGATGGTGCGCGGCGGACGGCATCTCGGGGATCGGCCTCAATTTCCCAGTGGCGCGGCGGTACTGGACGCAGGCGACGGTCTGGCGGCCTTCGTCGAACAGCACTACGCCGTGCATCCGTTGCCCTCAAGGGTGCTGGTCGCGCTCGATCCCGATCCGGCGCGCGAGGCGCTTTCCGAAATTTCCGAGCGTCCTCCACCCGTGGCCCGGCCGCGCCATGCCGCCGAAAAAGCCTGGATGGAAATGGCGGAGAAAAACGCCCGATTGGCCATCGAAACCCGCCTGCGCGATTCGAGTCGCGCCGGAGAACGACTACATGCCTTGCGCGAGGCGCTCGATCTGCCCGAAACCCCGGCGCGCATCGAATGTTTCGACATCAGCCACAC
>JAITWP010000328.1 GCA_031285365.1 Azoarcus sp. | reverse complement strand
AAACTGGCGAGCCAGATCCAGTCCGTCTTTGCGCAATTCAAACAGGGGGTCTCCCCCTCTTCGCTCGGCCTTGGAGAAGATTGCGGCGTCGAAGCCTGCGCGCGCCTGTTGCTGTCGCTTTACCGGCCATGGGGGCTGGCCTCTGCCGGGCGGCGTTTCCCGCGCCGTGGCAGCACGGGCATAGTCGAATTGTGCGCCGAATGGCTCACCATCGGCTTCCACATCCAGGGCAAGCTGTTTGAACAGCCCCGGAGCCACCGTTCGACGACGAGCAGCCTGGGCTACAGGCACGACGAACTGGCACTCCATGCCTTTGGCGAACGTGCGGCAGGCGTCGAAACCGAACTGACCCGGGGCGGAAAGCGCAATTTCAGCCACCAGCACCTTGAAGCCGAACGCCTCGGGCTGGTTTGCGAACAGTGGGAGCTGCTCGACCAGTCGGTTGGGGGGTTTCGCCTGCAACAGCGCCCTCATTCCGAGCGTTTCTCGCATCATCAACTGGTGGGACTGCGCCCGCACGATGGCGAATATTTCCTGCTCGGCCAAGTCAGTTGGCTGATGTTCCGCGAAGACGGCCTGCTCGAAGCCGGCATCCACGTCCTGCCCGGTCTGCCGCGAGTTATCGCTGCCCGCCAGCGTTCCGAAATGGACGGCCTGCGCGAACCCTATTCCCAGGCTTTCCTGATCGAAGCCAACGAAGTGCTTCAGATCACTGATTCGTTGATCCTGCCGGAAGGCTGGTACAAAACTAATGGCACGGTCGAAATTTTCGATGCAGGCGTCGAAAAGCGGCTCAGAATGACCCAACTCCTGCTTAAAGGCCCGAATTTTGAGCAGGTCGCCTTCACAGAGCTCCCGGAATCCGCCTGATCGACATCCATCCATGACTCTTCCACCATGACAGAACCTTCCGCTTTCCCTGATTCCTCTGAAACATCCGGTCAGACCACGCATTTCGGCTTCCAGACCGTTGCCGAGGAACTCAAGCAGAAAAAAGTCGCCGATGTCTTTTCCTCGGTCGCAAAAAAATACGACATCATGAACGACGTGATGTCCTTCGGCCTGCACCGGCTATGGAAAGCATTCACCATCCGGCTGGCCGGTGTGCGCGAGGGCGACCGTGTGCTCGACGTTGCCGGTGGAACCGCCGACCTGTCGCTCGCCTTTGCTCGCCAAGTCGGCACGCGTGGCCAGGTCTGGCTGACCGACATCAACCACGCCATGCTCTCGCACGGGCGGGATCGTCTCATCGACAAGGGTTTTTCCCTGCCGCTTGCCCAGTGCAATGCCGAAAAACTCCCCTTTCCGGAATCCACCTTCGATTGCGTCACAGTTGCCTTCGGCCTGCGCAACATGACCCACAAGGGGGCTGCGCTGGCCGAGATGCGGCGGGTGCTGCGTCCCGGAGGTCGTTTGCTGGTGCTGGAGTTCTCCCAGATCTGGAAACCCCTGTCGCCGATCTATGACCTATACTCATTCAAGCTGCTCCCCTGGCTGGGCGAAAAGGTGGCGGGTGACCCGGACAGCTATCGCTATCTCGCCGAGTCCATCCGCGTGCATCCCGACCAGGAAGAACTGAAAACGATGATGGAGGCCGTCGGGCTCAGCAGGGTCGATTACTTCAACCTCAGCGCCGGAATCGTTGCCGTCCATCGCGGCCACAAGCTTTGAACCAACCGCACCCAAGCGAAGAACTCAAGGGAGAGAAGAAAATGAATAAATGGCGCGTGAAGGTCTGGGATGTTCCGACCATTCTCTTTCATTGGCTTCTGGTATTGCTGACCATTGCCGCGTTCGTCACCGGCTTTCTGGGCGGTGGCCTGATCGAAATTCACGGCCAGTTCGGGCTGGCCATTGCCGGGTTGCTCGCGTTCCGGCTGGTGTGGGGCGTCATCGGCTCGACCTACGCCCGCTTCGCCCGGTTCGTTTCCGGCCCTGCCCGGGTACTTGCCTATTTGCGCGGGCAATGGCACGGGCTCGGGCATAACCCGCTGGGGGCGTGGTCGGTACTTGGCCTGCTCACGTTGATGTTGTTCCAGGTAGTCAGCGGCCTGCTATCGGACGACAACATCTCCTTTACCGGACCGCTGAGAGTGCTGGTAAGCCAAGGCACTGCCGACTGGCTTACCGGGCTGCATAAGCTCAATGTCTGGCTGATCATAGGGCTGGTGAGCTTGCACACGCTCTCCGTCATCCTCTACCTCGTGGTCAAGAAGAACAACCTGCTGACCCCCATGTTCACCGGCTACAAGACCATAGACGATCCCACGCAGGAACCGGCGCGTGGCGGCGGCTGGCTGCCGTTCATCGTGGCCACGTTGATTGCCGTCGGCGTGGTTTGGGTTGCAAATGGCGGCCTGAATCCAGCCCCTCCGCCTCCACCGCCGCCTCAGGCGGCTCCGGCTTGGTAGGCAACCCTCTCCTCACCCCCGGAGTCGATCAACCGTCACATCGACACTCCCTTCGCCAAGCTGGACGCCAAGCACATCACCCGCCTGGAGACCGGCGGCGGAGCGTACGATATGGCCTTCGGCATTACGGACGATGCTGTAGCCGCGCGTAAGCACGGCATCCGGGTTCAGTTGGCGCAGACCGCTTGAGAGCGCATCGAGCCTTTGCCTTTGCGCACCAATCAGGCTGCGCGCGGCCCTGTCCAGGCGATCCCCGATACCTTCGACCTGCCTCCGCAAAACGGCAGGCGTGGGAATCCGGGCGTTCAGGCGCAACGCGCAACGGTCGACGCGCTGTGCCAGGGTTTCCAGTTGCCGTGCGATGGACTGGTGCAGACGCCGGTTTGTGGCAGCAAACGCATCCCGGACGGAGAAGTAACCGGCGCTGGCAAGCTCCGCCGCGCCCGTGGGCGTGGGCGCACGCAGGTCGGCAGCGAAATCGGCAATGGTGAAATCCGTCTCATGCCCGATGCCACTCACGACCGGCAGGGGACAAGCGGCAATGGCTCGCGCCAGAGCTTCATCGTTGAAGGCCCAGAGATCTTCCAGACTGCCGCCACCCCGCACCAGCAAAATGAGTTCGATGCCGTCTTCCTTTGCGCGCCGCACGACAGCGCCAAGCGCCGCACACAACTGGCGCGGCGCATCGACTCCCTGAACGGGGGCAGGATAAATCGTCACCGGCAGGCCCGGCGCACGCCTGCGTAACGTGACGAGCACATCGCGCAACGCTGCCGCCGCAGACGAGGTGACGATACCGACTCCCCCCGGAAACGTTGGCAGGGGACGACGGCGAGCAGGATCGAACAAACCTTCCGCCGCGAGTTTTTCCTTGAGCCGCCGGAACGCTTCGGCCAGATTCCCGGCTCCCGCCGGACGCAACGTCTCGATGTTGAGTTGGTAATCGCCACGCGCCTCAAACAACGTCGCCAGCGCCCGCGCTTCGACGCGCATGCCGTTTTCGGGGCGAAAAAGCAACAGTTGCGCACGATTGCGCCACATCGCGCAACGTACCTGAGCCTGTGCATCCTTGAGGGTAAAGTAAATGTGCCCGGAAGCAGCACGGGTGAAATTGGAAATTTCACCATCGACCCATAACAGGGGAAGAGCAGCCTCAAGCACCGTGCGGGCCAGCCGGTTGAGCGCGCTCACGCTGATGACATGGGGTACACCTTCCTCATGAGGCGATAAATCATCCGGGGTGTTGTTATTGCGTGTTGACATTATCCACAAAAACCCACAATTCGGAATTGCTGTCAAGCGTTGGATTACAAGAGTACGATAAACCCTTGAACGTCCAAGGGTTTATTATATTTTTATAATAAATCAATGACTTGCATTATTGCACGATTTTGTGGCGATTGAGTGAAAATGGCGTGCTGGATGTGAATGTGGCGCATATTCCGTAAAACTCCACAAGCTTATCCACAGGTTTTGTGGATGAGACATGCACGTCGCACTTGCTCGCGGCGCTCAGCAGGTCTACATTCGGGCGTTTCGGATCGTTCCAATTTTCTTCTTGGGGAGCAAGCGTGTTCCAGATGTTTCTAGCTGGTGGCTGGCCGATGTGGCCGCTGTTGTTCGCTTCGGTGATTGCCGTAGCGTTGATTATCGAGCGTTCGATCAGTCTGCGTCGCTCCCGCGTCGTCCCGTCCGGTCTTCTGGATCGGGTCATTTCCGACCTGGGACGACACGGCGCTCCGCCGGAGATGGTATCCCGCGTCGCGGCCCATTCGCCTCTGGGCCAGGTGCTCGCGGCGGGCTTGCGTAACATCAAAAGCTCGCGCGAGGTCATGAAGGAATCCATCGAGGAGGCGGGGCGTACCGTGGCGCACGATCTCGAACGCTTCCTCACCACACTCGGCACCATTGCCTCCAT
>JAITWP010000324.1 GCA_031285365.1 Azoarcus sp. | reverse complement strand
GTTCGCAGTAGTTGTTCGAGTGCCCGTGCCGCAATGAACAGGCCAATACTGGCTGTCATTGCCATGCTGGAGCCGTAACCGGCGCACGACAGGCCGTGCGGCCCGTTGTTCGTTATGCATGCGGGAGGTCGCCGCAAGGGTTCGTCCGAGGTCACGGCCTCGATTCCGAATTTCTTGCCGGGTTCGCGTGTGAAGCCGTGCTCGCGGCGCAGCCGCGCCCTGACCCTGGAGAGCAAAGGATCCTGCGTGGTGTACGCCAAGTCTCCTACCCGTATCCGGCGGGGATCGGTTTTGCCGCCCGCCCCGCCTGCCATCAGCAGCGTCAGGCGCGTCTGGCGGCAATGGACGGCAATGGCGGTTTTGGCACGCACATCATCGATGGCATCGACCACGAGGTCGAGATCGGTCAGGAGCGTTGCGACATTTTCCGGGGTCAGGAAATCTTCCACTGTCTCTACCCGGCACTGTGGATGGATGCGGTGTATCCGTGCGGCCATCGCAGTGACCTTGGCTTGCCCGAGCGTGTCGTCGAGGGCGTGGATTTGTCGGTTGATGTTGGATTCGACAAGGTTGTCGGGGTCGATCAGCCTCAACATGCCTACACCGCTACGCGCCAGTGCCTCGGCTACCCAGCAGCCTACGCCGCCGATTCCGACCACCGCTACTCGCGCGGTTTTGAGGCACGCGATCGTTTCTTCGCCATACAGTCGTTCGAGACCGCCGAAACGACGTTTGGGGTCGATATCCGGAAAAATGGTGGGAGAATCAGGCACGGCGGGAAAATGAGGAAACCGCATCAAGGAAACCCCGGTCGTCAGACCGGGGCGACTCAAGATCAAGAAACAGGCGTGATCTTACCGCGTGTCCGGTGTTTGGCGGGGTTGGCTTCGGGCGTGCCGCTTTTCAGGCCGCAGCCACCAGGCTCATTTCTTCCTCTTCCATTGACGCTTCCTTGATTGCCTGTTGCTCGTGGAGGCGATCAAGCCATATTTGCAGCCCTTGGGCATTGAGGTAGAGATCGGGCCGCAGCAGGTTGAGCGAGATTTCTTCGTTGAGTGCCCATTGCTGTCGGGCGCTCTCCTCGCGCACGAGCTCTTCCAGGCCGGAAAGAATTTCGGAGTGGCGCGCGAGTCCGCTGCCGCGCGCGGCCTGCGCAATCGCTATCTGGGCGTGGATCAGGCGGAACAGGTCGTTTGCCAGGCGCTCGACGCCCGTAACCTTACCGTAGTGGGCGAGGTACATTGCCTCCGGGTCATGGGCAACCATGCGGGCGATGGACTCTATCATCATGACGGGGTCGAACTGCGGAGGCGAGGAAGACGGAAAGACAAACGACCGTTTGCTGACATCGAATTCACGGTATGATATTCCAAAGGCATCTCCCGCAAAGAAGGCGTTCGCGCTCTCGTCCCACACCACGATGTGGTGCCGGGCGTGACCGGGCGCATCAAGGAGCTTCAACACACGATTGCCGAGCGGCAATTCCATGCCGTCGCGGGAGGGAATGATGCGATCTTCATCCACCGGCGTCAGGCGACCATACAGGCGGAAGGACTGTTCCAACCCGAAAACCCTGATGGTTTTTTCCCAGAGTCGCGCTGGATTTGCCAGATGACTCACTGCGCGCGGATGGATGACTGCACGAGCATGCGGCAAGGCGCACATCAGGCTGCCCACGCCTCCGGCGTGGTCGAGATGCAGATGGGTAGGAATTACCCATTTGACCGCTTCGGGAACGATGTTCAGGCTGGCAAGCGCAGACAGAATGTGCGGAACCGATGAGTTACTGCCGGTATCGATGATCGCTACCTGCCCATGGTCGACAATGAAGTGGACAGCGGCCAGCCTCGGTTGACCGCTGTAGCCCGAATCAACAATATAAATGCCGTTGGACTGGCGAACGACGTGTTGCATTGGCTTCCCTCTTGGTGATTCGGCTATTCTTCATGATTATACACATGTCACTATCGAATTCTGCTCGACATGACGATGGAAATCGTGCGAGTTGTCACGTTACTCCTCTGCCTCCATCTGTTGGCGGGCTTTTTTCACATGTGACACAAATAGGGTTCAATTTTGATGTTCAACAGGGTGACGTGACATTTGCGGCTGGACTCACGCCGGTTTCAGGTGTCTAGTTCGTGGTTGAGGGGGATGGGATCACGGCTTTCCATGTATGTCTTGCCAAGCAGGCACACATTCTGTCAAAATAAAAAGCTTTCCTTGCTCCACCGGGCAACGCATACCGGGGGGCTTTATCAACCCACAAGGAGTCCTGATGCGACACTATGAAATCGTGTTCATCGTGCACCCGGATCAATCCGAACAGGTGCCCGCGATGATCGAACGTTACAAGGGTATCGTCACTGCCCGTGGCGGCCAGGTTCACCGGCTCGAAGACTGGGGTCGGCGGCAGATGGCCTACCAGATCCAGAAAGTGCACAAGGCCCATTATGTGCTCATGAACATCGAGTGCGATGCCGAGGCGCTTGATGAGCTCGAAAACGCATTCAAGTTCAACGATGCCGTGCTGCGTCACCTCGTCATCAAGATGAAGAAGGCGGTTACCGTGCCCTCGCCGATGATGAAGGAAGAGA
>JAITWP010000305.1 GCA_031285365.1 Azoarcus sp. | reverse complement strand
TAGCCGGCGAGATGGTAAGCCTGGAAGCAGTAGAAAAACTGGCACAGACTATTTCACCTGATGGACTCCATGCCGCCTCCAGTCAGCCCGATGAAAACAAGGGCGAGGCGTTAGTGCTTTTTACTACCGATGAGCAGGTTAACCGCGCAACCCTGCAAAAAATGGCACAACAACTGGGCACCCCTGAACTGGCCGTGCCGAAGAAGATCGTGCACGTCAATGAGCTGCCGCTTCTGGGTACGGGAAAAACCGATTACGTCACGCTGAAGCGCATGGCGGAGGAAGCCTGAAAATGAAAGGAAATCAACCGCCTGGCACGAGTCGACGCCGCTTCCTCAAGACAGCCCTGATGGCGGCGGCCGGGATTTCGGGCGTACTGACGCTTGCGCACATCCGCAAACCCTTCCTGGTCAATCCCTGCCGCAATCCCACCGGGATGGATTTGGATCAGGATCCGTGGTTGACGCATATCTGGCAGGGACTCGATCCCGCCCAGGTCTGGGACTGTCATGTGCATCTGGCGGGAATCGGAGACAGCGATCATGGACTCTATGTTGGGCAAAAACTCCAAAGTCTGTGGCATCCGGTGCTCTACAGTCAGCGCCTGTTCTACCTGAACGCGGGTTGTGTCTCGGCCAGAGAGTCCGGAACCGTCGATGAAAATTACGTGCACCGGCTCGCGCTCCTCACACGAAGTATGCCCGCCGGGGTCAAATCGATGCTCTTGGCCTTCGACTGGTTTCACGATGATGACGGGCAGCCGGTTCCCGGATCGAGCACGTTCTACGTGCCAAACAGTTTCGCCCGGCAAATGGCGGAAGAACATCCCGACGTATTTGAATGGGTCGCCTCGATACACCCCTACCGGGTCGATGCGGTCGACCAGTTGGAGGCTGCCGCTGCGCAAGGTGCACGGGCGGTGAAATGGCTGCCTGCGGCACAGAACATCGACCCGGCTTCGAGTCGCTGCGATGCTTTTTTCGCTGCACTTGCGCGCCTGCGACTTCCTTTGATAACGCATTGCGGAAAAGAAAGTGCGGCACAGGCAGGCGTCAATCTCGATCCGCTCGGCAATCCCCTGCGCCTGCGCCGGATGTTGGACGCGGGTGTGAAGGTGGTCGTGGCACATTGCGCAAGCCAGGGCGAAGATGAAGACTTAGACAAGCCCGGAACCCGGCAAGAGAGTTTCGATCTTTTCGCCCGCCTCATGGACCAGCCCGAATGGAAAAAAAACCTTTTCGGCGACATTTCGGCCGTCGTCCTGCGCAACCGCAAACCCGAAGTGATCAAAACCCTGCTCACGCGCGAGGACTGGCACGGACGGCTGCTCAACGGCTCCGATTATCCCCTGCCGGGTGTCCTTCCAGTGGTTTCCCTGTCCCGGTTCGTGCGTCATGGTCTGTTGTCGAAAAACGCGGCAGCCAACCTTCGAGCGCTGCGCCAGACCAACGCCCTTCATTTCGATCTGGCGCTCAAACGCTCCCTGAGTTGGCGGGGAAAATCCTTTCCGGCCCGGGTGTTCGAGACCCGAGCTTTTTTTGGATAGTGTAAATGGACAATGCTGTTCAGCCCCAGGGTGATAATGACGGGCAACACCCTTCCCAGTTTGCGCTTCTGCGCAAACGCCGTTTCTGGCCGCTCTTCGTCACGCTGTTCACGGGAGCCTTCAACGACAACGCCTACAAGACCTCCTTGGTGGTGGTGTTGTCCTTTCAGGCCAACTCATGGACGAGCATGGATCCGAAGGTGCTCACCAACCTCGCAATGGCTCTGTTCATCGCACCCTATTTCCTGTTCTCCGCCATCGCCGGGCAATTGGCGGACAAATTCGACAAGGCCTGGCTCGCACGTCGGGTAAAGGCGATCGAAACCCCCATCATCGTTCTTGCGGGACTGGGTTTCTGGCTCCACAGCCTGCCTCTGCTCCTGACCGCGCTCTGCCTGCTCGGGCTGCAATCCACCCTGTTCGGGCCGTTGAAATACGCGATCCTGCCGCAACATCTGCGTGCCAATGAACTCGTGGGTGGCAACGCGCTGGTGGAAACAGGTACTTTCGTCGCCATCCTGTTCGGTACGATCATCGGGGGAATACTCGCCAAGATGGAAGCCGGTATTGCATGGCTCATCGGCATCTGCCTCATGATGGCAATCGGCGGGCTCATGACGAGCCATCGCATTCCCTCTGCGCCCGCGCCCGTGCCGGATCTGAAAATTTCAACAAACCTGTTTTCCGAGACATTGCGCTGCATCAGGCTGTCGTGCCAGGAACGCAGCGTTTTTCAATCCATCCTCGGGCTTTCATGGTTCTGGGGCTACGGTGCGATGCTTCTGACCCAGTTTCCCAACTACACCAAGGAGGTGCTGGGAGGAAATGAAGGTCTGGTCACGGTGTTGCTTGCGGTGTTTTCGGTAGGCATCGGCACCGGGTCGCTCATCTGCGAAAAACTCACGCGTCGCCGTGGCAAGGCAGTGGAACCGGGACTGGTTCCCATCGGGGCGCTGGGCATGCTGATTTTCGGACTCGATCTGGCGCTTGGCGTATCCGGGAACGCTTCCGGCACGCCACAGCCACTCGCCGAAATGCTGAGCAGAGGAAACACCTGGCGCGTCCTGTTCGATCTGCTGATGCTGGGCGGTTTCGGCGGTCTTTATTGTGTGCCGCTTTATGCACTCATACAGCAACGTACTCAAGTGGAAGTTCGCGCGCGGATCATCGCTGCAAACAACATTCTCAACGCGATTTTCATGGCCGCAATCTCGGTGGTCGCAGCCATATTCCTGGGGTCAGGATTCGGCATTCCGGCGCTCTTCCTGTGGATGGCCGTGCTGCATGGTGCAATCACGATCTATATCTTCAGCGTCGTGCCGGAATTTCTCATCCGCGCGATGATATGGCTGGGGTGGTGGAAGGAATGATCCCCTCCTTTCCTCCTCCCACACCGGGGGCAGTCGATTCTTGTGCGGGAGAAGGATCGGGTTTCTGTAATCACTGTTCCGTCGCAGACATACGGTCAGCGGTAGTGGCGACCGCCATATCCGCCAGGGCCTCTGCGACCTGCATCATGGCGCGGCCCGCTGCGATAATAGTTCGGGCCACTACGGTAATGCGGCGCGCTACGGTAATGCGGTGCGGCACGATAATGCGGTGCGGCACGATAACGCGGTGCAACATAGTACGTTTCTTCATAAATGACAGGCCGAGGCGCTGTCGCCGCGACAATGGCCGCTGGCAACAGCAATGGCGCCAACAAAATGTCACGGGCAAGGTGGTTACCACCGTGAGCCGAAGCGGAGGTGCTGAAACAGGTGCCGACAACGATCAGGGCGGCCAGTGCAACGCGCGATGTCTTGCGGAATTCCATGATGTTCTCCTTGGTGATGGCCGTTTGCGTCATTGCGAAGCGGCGGTCTTGAACATGGATATGACGATACCTGCCCATACCAGTACGATCTTGTCTGACCAGTAACAACTTGTAACGGTTTGTAGCGCGCGATGCTGTCATGGGATAATCACCCACCTTTGCATTCGCCTTTTCATTTTATGTCCGTATCTCTGCCCGATTTTTCCCAGGCTCGCCTCGTCGTCGTGGGCGATGTCATGTTCGACCGCTATTGGCACGGCGCAACGACACGTATCTCACCCGAAGCTCCCGTACCCATCGTGAAGGTGGAAAACGACGAATACCGCGCGGGAGGAGCGGGGAATGTGGCGCTCAATGCCGCTTCACTGGGCGCGGCGGTCAGCCTCGTCGGGTTGGTCGGACAGGACGATGCGGCACGGCTTCTGGTCGAAAAACTCTCTGCGGGTGGCGTGCAATGCTGCCTGGTCGACGTGCCGGAACATCCGACAATCACCAAGCTGCGGGTCATCAGACGCCACCAGCAACTCATCCGGCTCGACTTTGAAAGCGATTTCACCGCACTGAAATCACCGGGCATCGAAAACCGTTTCACGCCCCTGCTCGACAATGCCGATGCGGTCGTACTCTCCGACTACGGCAAGGGCACGCTTGCCCAGGTGGCAACGTTGATCGGTGTTGCGCGCGCGCGTGGATTGCCGGTCGTGGTTGACCCAAAGGGCACCAATTTCTGGCGTTATCGCAATGCTTCGATCATCACCCCGAACATGGGTGAGTTCGAGGCGGTTGTCGGCGCATGTCCGGATGAGCAAACCATACACGAGCGTGGTGAAGCCCTGCGCGAGCATCTTTCGCTGGAAGCGTTGCTCATCACGCGCTCGGAGCGCGGCATGACTTTGCTGCAAAAAGGCCAGCCGCCGCTCGATCTTCCTGCTCATGCCCGCGACGTGTTCGATGTGACCGGTGCCGGTGACACGGTGGTTGCCACGCTCGGTGTCTGTCTGGCCCTAAAGCTCGATCTGCCTCAAACCACCCGGTTTGCCAACGCCGCTGCCGGGGTCGTGGTCGGTAAACTCGGAAGCGCCTCCGTGAGCTGTACCGAGTTGTCCGAAGCCTTGGCACATTCCGATCTGGACCGAAAAACAGGAGATTCTCCATGATGATCGTCACCGGCGGAGCCGGTTTCATCGGCAGCAACATCGTACAGGGATTGAACGCCCGCGGTATCAGCGACATTCTGGTCGTCGACGACCTCTCCGATGGGCGCAAGTGCCTGAATCTCTCGGAGGCCGACATCCGCGACTATCTCGACAAGGATGACTTCCTCGCCCGCGTGGAGAGGGGCGAAACTTTCGGCAAGATCGAGGCGATGTTCCACGAAGGAGCCTGTTCCACCACAACCGAGTGGGATGGCCGCTACATGATGAAGGTGAATTTTGAATACACCAAGGCGATGCTCTCCTGGTGTGTGACACACAAGACGCCGTTCATCTACGCCTCCTCAGCCGCCGTTTACGGCATGGGGCCCACCTTCCGAGAAGCGAGGGAATTCGAGTCCCCGCTCAACGCGTACGCCTATTCCAAGTTCCTGTTCGACTGCCATCTGCGTACGCGCATGAAGGACATTTCCAGCCAAGTGGCCGGATTGCGCTATTTCAACGTTTACGGCCCACGGGAACAGCACAAGGGTGCAATGGCGAGCGTGGCCTTCCACATGAATACGCAATTACAGAATAGCGGGCGGCTACGCCTCTTTGAAGGTTCGGACGGTTATGGCCCGGGCGAGCAGCGGCGTGATTTCATCCATGTCGACGATGTGGTGGCCGTCAACCTGTGGTTGCTCGACAACCCGCAGGTTTCCGGCATTTTCAACGTCGGCACGGGCCGGGCGCAGAGTTTCAACGATGTCGCGCGGGCCGGGATCGACTGGTATCGGCGACAACGTGGAGACAACAGTTTCGGCGGCATCGACTACATCCCTTTCCCCGATCATCTCAGGGGACGCTACCAGAGTTTCACCGAAGCCGATCTCTCCGCGCTGCGCGCGGCGGGCTTTGATCTTCCCTTCATGAATGTCGCCACGGGCATGTCCCGCTACCTCGACTGGCTGCACCGCGACTGAATGCCTGAAACGACACGCAAAATTCTGATCATAGGGCCGTCGTGGGTTGGCGATATGGTCATGGCGCAGAGCCTTTTCATGAATCTGAAGGCCAAAGGCGAGTGCGAAATCGACGTGCTTGCCCCGGCCTGGTCACTGCCAATCCTTGAGCGGATGCCGGAAGTGCGGCGCGGCATCGTCATGCCGGTGGGTCACGGTCGGCTTGGCCTCGGCACGCGCTGGCGTCTGGGCAAAGAACTCGCTCTCGAAGGCTACGATCAATCCATCGTATTGCCGGGTTCGCTCAAGTCGTCACTCGTCCCGTTTTTCGCCCGCATTCCGCAACGCACAGGTTTTCGCGGAGAAATGCGCTACGGACTCATCAACGACATGCGGGCACTCGACCCTGCCCTGCTGCCGATGACGGTACAGCGGTTTGCCGCTCTCGGTCAGGCGGCTGATGTCGTCCCCTCGCCTGCCCCTCCTCCCTCGCCCCGGCTGCGTGCGGATTCCGACAATCAGGCGGCGTTGCGGGAACGGCTCAAGCTCGACCCTGCGCGCCCGGC
>JAITWP010000232.1 GCA_031285365.1 Azoarcus sp. | reverse complement strand
CGGCGCTGCCCCTCGGCGTAGAGGGTGTCGAACACCAGCGAAGATTTCCCGGAACCGGACACGCCGGTGACGACCAGAAGGCGATTCAGGGGCAATTCCAGCGACAGGTTGCGCAGGTTGTTCTGGCACGCGCCGTGGATGCAGATGTGGTTGGCGCGGGGGTCGTCGTTGGACATGATGGGCACAAATCAAACGGGAGCCTTTCGGCTCCCGAAGGGACGCGAATCCGTCGAGCTTACCGCAGACTTACTTTACGCGGTTACGGTATTCGTCGGTGCGGGTGTCGATTTCGATTTTGTCGCCGATTTCGACGAAGGCGGGCACCTGCACTTCAAACCCGGTACTGAGCCGCGCCGGTTTCATGACCTTGCCGGAAGTGTCACCCTTGACTGCCGGTTCGGTGTAGGTGACTTCGCGCACGACGCTGTTGGGCAGTTCCACCGAAATGGCCTTATCGTTGTAGAACACTACTTCGCAGGTCAGGCCGTCTTCGAGGTACTTGAGGGCATCGGTCATGTTTTCCGCTTCGATCTCATACTGGTTGTACTCGGCATCCATGAACACGTACATCGGATCGGCGAAGTAGGAGTAGCTCACTTCCTTGCGGTCGAGAATGACGATCTCGAACTTGTCGTCGGCCTTGTATACCGATTCGGTCGGCGTGCCGGTGAGCAGATTCTTGAGCTTCATCTTCACGACAGCGGCGTTGCGGCCCGACTTGTTGTATTCGGTCTTCTGCACGATCATCGGATCGACGCCAATCATGATGACATTGCCGGAGCGGAGTTCTTGCGCGGTTTTCATGCTGTGAAACCTCTGAGGACGGATTGCCCGACCCACCATAAATCTAAAGAGGCGAAATTTTATCCAATTTCTTCAGGGATGAGTCGACAAATTGCCAAAGCGCCGTCACGAGACTGGGACGCGCAGCCAGTGTGTTGCACCAAGCGCGCGCATGATTTTTCAACTCGGGCAGGGCTTGCGCAAAGGCAGGCCAGGCTTCTGCCGCATTTCCTCGACCATTCCAGGCTCGCCAGAACGAGGCCATCTTGCTGGCCACCTCTTCCCGCAAATTGGTGCAATACAGGGCGAAAAAGGCGTCGAGTTTTTTGAGATGAGCATCGTCTTTTTGTGGGTAGATGTTCCACACGAAGGGCCGTGCCGCCCACTGCGCACGCACGAAGGAATCTTCGCCTCGTACCAGGTTGAGATCGCAATGCCATAAAAGCTCGTCGTAACCGTCCTGATCCATGAACGGCAGGGTGATGATATGCAACGCTCCATGCGCCGTTTCCAGCCGCCCTTCGGGCGCCAGCACCAATACGGGACGCTCTCCCTGTTCCCAGCAGCGCAACAAGTCCGCAAGCCCGTGGGGTTCGTAGGCGAAAAGCGATACCACCAGGGCATCTTCATGAAGCGGTTTTTTC
Organism: Azoarcus sp.; assembly: GCA_031285365.1. GTDB lineage: Bacteria > Pseudomonadota > Gammaproteobacteria > Burkholderiales > Rhodocyclaceae > WRNU01. The sequence continues at coordinate 10,762 of JAITWP010000232.1, read as the reverse complement.
GTGAACGTGTGTAACCAATCAGAGCGACTCTGCTTCTTCAATAGCTTGTCGCGCCGATCGGGAAGCCCTTTTTCCAGTATCAAACCTCCCGTCCCTTTCACAAAACCCGGAAAGAAAAAAGTTTTTGTGAGCGGCAGTTCCGGATGGGGCGAGGACTTTTCATGGCATCCAACTACCCAGCTTTCGGCAGACAAATATTCAAGATTGATCCATATTAGCGTTTCTCTTCTTGCCGCCATTGCCCGTTCGTGGTTTTTCGGCAAATCGCAGCCAAACGCTTCTATCACCACGTCGGCAGGTTCTTCCAGCGGGAAAGGATCCGTCCAGCGCCGCAGTTCAACCCCGGCGACCCTGTCCCCATCATGGACGGCTTGAGGGCACAGCTTTGATAGCGTCTTCCAGTCATCGACCCAAAGCCGGACATCAACTCCATGCTCGGCAACCAGCGCACGCGACAACCGCCAACATACGCCTACATCTCCGTAGTTATCGACAACCCGACAAAAAAATTCCCATTTCATCTGACGACCGGAAGCGAGCTTTATCTGGATAAATCAGTGAATGAACAAAGAGAACTGTGTGGATAACACATTCTCCCCGCAGAAGTGGAAAAAAAGACAGACATTTTTACACATCGTTATAAAGTACTTATCAACAGGGTTATTAAATTCAAAAAATGGCTTAACAGTAGCAAGTGTACGACTTATTCACAAAAAAACGTCCCTTGTATACATATTGTTCTTTTATATACAAATAAAAACATTAAAAACATCAGAAACCAAAACAGCACTAAAATGGTGACTTTCCCCTGTAGTTTCTCTGGAATTTTTCTTCATGTGGTTCAAAAACCTTCAGCTCTATCGTCTCCCGGCAGGATGGGAAGTTACTTCCGCGCAACTTGAAACCAGCCTGAGCGCGCGTCCTCTCCAACCTTGCGGTAGTCAGGACATGGAGTCACGTGGTTGGGTATCGCCTCGTAATGATGATGTTATGGTACGCGCAATCGGGCGGCAGTGGCTGATTGCACTTGGCATGGAATCGCGTCTGTTGCCGGCTTCGATAGTGCGGCAGGAAGCGGAAGTCCGTGCAGAGACGCTTGCCGAAAAGCTGGGCTACAGGCCAGGACGCGGGCAGATGAAAGAACTGCGTGAGCAAATCACCCAAGAGTTGCTGCCACGCGCCTTTACCCGTCAGCGCCGCACCTGGGTGTGGATCGATCCGGTGGATGGATGGCTTGGAATCGACACATCGAGTACAGCACGGGCCGAGGAGGTGCTCGAATGCCTGCGGCAGACGCTCGACAATTTTCCGCTCACCCTGTTGCGCACGGCTCGATCACCCATGTCGGCAATGACCGACTGGCTGGCAGGTGAAGCGCCCACGGGTTTTACCGTCGATCAGGATTGTGAGTTACGTTCGGTCAGCGAAGAAAAAGCAACGGTGCGTTATGCCCGCCATCCGCTCGATGGCAGTGAAATCAAGGATCATCTCGCTGCCGGGAAGCTGCCGACTCGTCTGGCGTTGACGTTCAATGATCGCGTGAGTTTTGTGTTGACCGACAAACTCGAACTCAAGCGCCTCGATTTTCTGGACATCGTGCGGGAAGAACTTGGTAATGAAGATGACGCCGAAGCACTGTTTGATGCGGAATTTGCCTTGATGACGGGTGAACTTGTCCGTTTATTGCCGGTGTTGGTTGAGGCGCTTGGCGGGGAACTCTCTGCATAAATACGCCGAAGGAATGGCATGAAAGACTGGTGGTTCGATTCGGAACTGAACGGTGGCGTTGCCGGGCGCGCTTTCGCCAGCCTGGAACAAGTATTCGCACTTTCCGGAAAACTCATCACGAAAGACGCGCTTAGCGAAGTCGTGCGCGTCGAGTGCGAGGGCCGGTGCTACTACGTCAAACGCTACGCAGGTAACGGAAAAAGCATGAGCCAGCACTGGTTTGGATTGCGCCAATGGCTCTCACCCCTACGGGTTAGGACAGAATGGAAGAACCTGCAGGCTTTCCAGAAATGGGGCATCCCGACGGCGCAGTTGGCAGCCTATGGCATTGAGCGTCGCTATGGCGGTTTCAGGCGTGGTGCGTTGGTTACTGAGGAAATTCGTGAAACTTCTGATCTGGCGCAACTGGCACGGCAAAACGACGCGCGGCTGCGCAATGGGCATTGGTTGGCCCAGGTATCGACGCAGGTGGTATGGCTGACCCAACGCATGCATGACGCCGGTTTTGCACACAATGACCTGAAATGGCGCAATCTCCTTGTTAGTAATGGCGAAATACCTATTGTCTATTTGATCGATTGTCCGAAAGGCGGATTCTGGTGGGGACCATTCCTGCGCTACCGTATCGTCAAGGATCTCGCCTGCTTGGATAAAGTCGCCAAATACCATTTGTCACGCACCCGCCGTCTGCGCTTTTATCTCGACTACACAGGACATGCTCGTCTGAGCGAAGATGACAAACGGCGCGTGCGGCACATCATCGGCTTTTTTGAAGGGCGGGAATGATGTTTTTCCCGCTCAGCGTTACTCATGTTCGCAGGAAAGGCGGTGCCTCGCGAGAGGGAGGAGTGATCGGATCGCCGCGCTCTTCGTTTCCGTTTTCCTCGTTTCCAAACTGCATCACATGCAGTTTCGCGTAATGCCCGCCTGCGGCAAGCAATTCGGCGTGAGTACCGCGTTCGATGATACGACCGCGATCCATGACCAGGATCATGTCGGCCCGTTCGATTGTTGACAGCCGGTGAGCGATGACCAGCGTAGTGCGGCCACAGGTAGCCCGTTCAAGCGCATCCTGGATGTGCCGCTCAGACTCGCTGTCAAGCGACGAAGTGGCTTCATCGAGAATCAGGATAGGAGCGTTCTTCAGCAACGCTCTGGCAACCGCCAACCGTTGACGCTGTCCGCCCGAGAGCATGACACCGTTTTCGCCGATCAGGGTATCAAGACCCAGCGGTAATCTGTCGATGAATTCGCTCGCGTTGGCGGCCTCGGCGGCACGTTCCACCTCTTCTCTCGAAGTTGCCGCGAGTTCGCCATAGGCGATGTTTTCGGCCACCGTGCCGTTGAAGAGCGTTACTTGCTGGGTGACGAGAGCGATATGGCGGCGCAGGTTACGCAGGGTGTAATCGCCGACATCAATGCCATCAATCAATATCTGACCCTGCTCGTGCGAATAGAAGCGCGGAATCAGACCGGCAAGCGTCGTCTTTCCGCTGCCGGATCGACCGACTAGCGCGACCATCTGGCCGGGCGCAATATCGAAGGTCAAGCCATTAAGCACCTTTTGTTCATGTCCGGGATAACTGAAAACGAGGTCACGCACGGTGATGCGACCTTCCACTTGTTCACGCTCGACAGTTCCGGTGTCACGCTCGGTCGGTTCATCGAGTTGGCTGAAAATGCTTTCGGCCCCGGCCACACCCTTCTGGATGGTCGAATTGGTCTCCGATAACTGGCGGATGGGTTTGGGCAACAATGTCGCTGCCGCGAGGTAAGCCACGAGTTCGCCCGCAGTCGTGTCGCCACGCAGCCACAGCACCAGGAACAACACCACGGCCATTGCCGTGTGAGTGATCAGTTGCAAAAGTGGTGTGTAGATTTCCACCGTCCTGATCATGTTCAACTGCTTTTTCGTGTTGTCGGTACTGGCCTGCAGGAACCGCGCCGATTCGTATTTTTCTCCCCCAAAACTGCGCACGACCTTGTAGCCATAAATGGTTTCGGAGGCAACGTGGGTAACGTCCCCCATTGCAACCTGTATCTTGCGGGCCTGTTTGCGAAACTTGCGGCTGGCCTTGCCGACTACCAGGCCGATCAGCGGCAGGATTGCCACCATCACCAGAGTCAGCTTCCAGTTCATGTACAACAGATAGCCGAAGAGAAAGATCACCGTCAGCCCTTCGCGGATCACGACCTTGATGGCGCTGGTTGCTGCACCCGTGACCATCGTGACGTCGTAAGTGATACGTGAAATCAGATGGCCGGAGTTGTGACTGTCGAACCAGGAGTTAGGCAGTAGCAGCAGTTTGTCAAACAGAGCCAGCCGCAGGTCATGTACCAGACCCAATGAAACCTTGGATAGAAAATAGTTGCCGAGGAAAGAGCCTATTCCCTGCCAGAGGGCAATGCCGACGATTATCAATGGCACTGCCTGCATCAGATCCAGACCGTCCAGAAGCGGCATGCCGTGTAAGACGGCCTTGCCAGGGTCAGTGAGACCATCGACAAAATACTTGAGCGCGCCAACCAGCATCGGCTGCGCGGAAGCAAAGATGATGAAACCAGCAATGCTGATGAAGAACAGCCCTATATAGGGGCGTACATAGCCAAGCAGGCGGAAATAGGTCTTGAAACTGGAGGCAGTAGACATTCAGGGTTGTTCAGATTCTTTGGACAAGGGTTGTTCCTGCAAACGTTCGAGCAACCGGCGCATCGCAATTCCGCGGTGGCTGAGCGCGTTTTTGTGCGCGGGATCGAGTTCGGCGGCGCTTTTCCCCAATTCCGGCAACCAGAAAAGCGGATCGTAACCGAAACCGCCTTCGCCGCGCGGGGCATCGAGAATGAAACCATGCCATTGTCCGTCGGCGATCATGGGGCAGGGATCGTTGGCGTGATGGACGAGGACGAGGCAACAGTAATACCAGGCGTCCCGCTTGCTCTTGGGCGTGTCTGACAATCGTTCGAGCAAAAACTGATTGTTTTGTTCGTCGGATTTGAATTCTCCGGCGAAGCGTGCCGAATGTATCCCCGGCGCACCGCCCAGCGCCGCGACGCACAGGCCGGAATCGTCCGCGATGGCGGGCAGGCCGGTGACGATGGCAGCGTGGCGCGCCTTGGCGAGCGCGTTTTCGATGAAAGTGAAATGCGGCTCTTCGGCCTCATTCACGCCAAGTTGGGCTTGTGGAATGATTTCCAGCCCCAGCGGCGCGAGCAAGGTTTGCATCTCGAAGGCTTTCTTGGCGTTGTTGCTCGCCAGTACCAGTTTTTGACTCATGGCGTGGCAAGTGCGGCGTGCTGGCAAACGATGATCTGGTCGATACCGCGGGTAGCCAGATCAAGCAGAGAATCAAGTTCAGTCCGCGAGAACGTCTGCTCCTCGGCGGTTCCCTGTACTTCGACGATACCGCCGGAGGCTGTCATGACCACATTCATATCGGTGTCGCAGGCGGAGTCTTCAGCGTAGTCGAGATCGAGCACGGGCACGCCCTGGACGATACCGACCGAAACTGCCGCTACCAGATCGTGCAGTGGGTGGATGGCGAGCTGACCGCTCCTCACCATCCGGGTGAGCGCGTCGTGCACTGCCACGCAGGCACCGGAAATGGAAGCGGTGCGAGTTCCACCGTCAGCCTGGAGCACATCGCAATCGACGATGATTTGGCGCTCGCCAAGCGCGACAAGATCGACGACGGCGCGCAGGCTGCGTCCGATCAGGCGCTGAATTTCCTGGGTGCGCCCGCTTTGCTTGCCCCGGGTGGCTTCTCGCGCGCTACGGGTATGGGTGGATCTGGGCAACATGCCGTATTCGGCGGTGAGCCACCCCTGCCCGCTGCCCTTGAGAAATCCAGGTACGCCATTTTCGATACTGGCAGTGACGAGCACTCGGGTATCGCCGAATTCGACCAGTACCGACCCCTCGGCATGACGGGTGTACCCGCGCGTAAAACAGATGGGGCGGAGTTCGCTTTGCCCGCGCGAACCGGAACGCTGAAAGGGCGTGCTCATTTGCTGAATTTCTGGATTGCGGCGTTGATTTCCTGGATGGCCTGCTCGATATCATCGTCGGAGAGATCCATGTCTCTTGGCGCGGGGTGGATTCGCTGGAAGGAATCCATCCGGGTCGTGAAATCGCTCATGGCCATGGTTTGTGTCGAAATGACATGGGTAAGATCAAGCCGGTCGTCTTCTCCTTCACGCCAGACCATCGCGATCAGGGATAGATTATCGCAACGATCTCCGGAAAGAGACTCGGCTTCGGAAAGTGCGCCGGGAACTGAAATCATCGGACTTTCCCGGGACAGGCTGCGTAACACGCCATCGTTACCCAGCGGTCCCCAGACACCATCCGTACAAAGCGCCAGGACATCTCCGGTTTGCAGTGGCGTGCGGCGCGAGAATTCGATTTGTGGAACATTGGTTCCACCCAGGCAGGAATAGACCCGGTTCCGGTTCGGATGAATGGCGGCGCTGCGCACATCAAGCAATCCCTGATCTACCATCAACTGTACCCGCGAATGGTCGTGTGTCTGGATATGGATGCGTTCATCGCGCAGCAGGTACAGGCGTGAATCGCCCGCATGCGCCCAGTAGGCATGCCCATCCTGAACGACGCAGGCTACAAGCGTGGTGCGTGGTGCTTCGCGCAGTCCCTTTTCGACGGAGTAATCGAGAATGGCATGATGGGCCATGGTGATTTCACGCGACAGGAACATTCCCGGATCCTGCAACATGGGTTGGGCCTCACGCTGGAAAACGTGCGTCAGGTATTGCACGGCGATATGTGCGGCAACCTCGCCATGTAAGTGCCCACCCATGCCATCGGCCAGGACCATCAGCAGCGAGTCGCGTGAATAGCAATGCGCGATACGATCCTGATTCGTTTTGCGCTTGCCAATGCGGCTTTCCTGAAAAATGGTAAATTTCACGGCGATGTCCCTCAGCTTTTGCCGATCGACGACTTGATTTTCGACAAGAAGTTACCCAGTCGACTTTGTGTAGCAGCAGATTCTTCGCGCGACGGTTTTTGTCCCAATTCCTTTTGCAGGGTGTAAACGCTTTGCGGGCGTTGCAACGGATCGAGCATCAGACACCAATCAACCAGTTCGAGAAGTTGTATGGAATATTTTCCGAGATGTGTCTTGGCCAGGGGGATGAACACATCTTTTTTGACCCGTTCATCCGAACGCGGAGGGGCAGAACCGGCGATACAGGCATGCATGCTTGCCCCCACACTGTAAATATCGCTCCACGGCCCGAGTCGTTCACGATCGGCATAATGCTCGGGCGAAGCGAAACCGGGCGTATACATCGGCTTGAGCATCGCCTGTTCCTGTGCCAGCGTTTGCCGCGCTGCGCCGAAATCAAGAAGGACTGGCGTACCGTCGGCACGCAGGTAGATGTTCGACGGCTTGATATCGAGATGCAGCAGCTTGTGAGCGTGCACCTCGCGCAGCCCGTTGAGCATGCGGATGAATATGTTTCGAATGAATCGTTCGGATACTTGGCCGCGATGGCGCTGGATATATTCGTGCAGGGTTCGGCCCCGCTCGAACTGCATGACCATATAGACGGTGCTGTTGGCGCGGAAGAAGTTCAACACCCTGACCACGTTTGGGTGCATCAGCCTGGCCAGCGAGCGGCCTTCCTCAAAAAAACACTTCATTCCATAGCGAAAGGCCGGAAGATTGTCATCCGGCACCTGTGGCTCGATCTCGCCGTGTTTGCGCAAAGCCAGCGAATTGGGTAAGTACTCCTTGATTGCCACAGGCGTACCATCGGTATCGTAAGCCAGATACACGATGGAAAAACCGCCCAATGAAAGCTGGCGCTCGATCCGATATCGGTCGAGTTGAAACCCGGCGGGCAGGGCACAGTTTGCTTGAGACGGCATCTTGTGAACGTCGGGGCTGGACTTGTGTGAAAATGTTTCGACGAAAGTTGGCAGTTTAGCCGATTGCAGCCGATTCCCGGCATACCTTTGAGGTCTTTTCCATGATTTACAGCATGACCGGCTTTGCAATGTCGAGTCGGGAACTGGACGGCATCAGCATCCATCTCGAGTTGCGTAGTGTCAACTCACGTTATCTCGATCTGAGTTTTCGTATCTCCGACGATCTTCGCGCGGCTGAACCGGGCCTGCGTGAGCTGATTTCCGCCCGGCTGACGCGCGGCAAGGTCGAATGTCGGCTCAATCTGCAAACACGCGTCGATACGCCGCGCGCGTTCACGCCCAACACGGCCCTGCTCACGCGCCTGGCGGCCACTGAAACCGCCGTACTGGAACAATTCCCCAACGCTCGCCCGTTGTCTGTGTCTGAATTGCTGCACTGGCCGGGTGTGCTCGCCGACGACAGCCTGAGATTTGAACAGCTACAACCCATCATCAACGATCTTGCCGGCGCCACGCTCGATGAACTTCTGGCCACGCGTCGGCGCGAAGGCGAGAAACTGGCAACGATGATCCAGGAACGGATTGCCAAAATGCGGGAACTCACCGCTGCTGCGGCTCCCCGAATTCCTGCCATCGTCGAAGAGTATCGCACCCGACTCACCCGCCGCCTGCAGGAAGTGCTCACCACGGCTGACGAAGAGCGCATCATCCAGGAAACGGTTCTCTACGCTGCACGTATCGATGTTGCCGAAGAGCTTTCACGCCTTTCGGCACACCTGGACGAAATCGAGCGCATCCTCACCGCACGCGGCGCAGCGGGCAAACGGCTCGACTTCCTCATGCAGGAACTCAACCGCGAGGCCAACACCCTCGCCTCGAAATCCCAGGCCTCCGACATCACGGGTATTGCGATGGAGATGAAGGTGCAGATCGAGCAGATTCGGGAGCAGGTGCAGAATATTGAGTAGGGTTTTGCGCTATTTCACACCGTCTCAGCAAACCAACAAAGCCGTATAACGAAGTGCCTGCACGGTTTATTCGCCTCACGATGGGCGGACGTAAATTTTGTTGCCACACGATTTACAAAATAATATTATATTAAAACAAATATTTTAGGTGGTTTTCCATGTCCCCCCTTCTGCTGATCCTTGTACAAACCGCTGTCTTGTTGTCAAAGCGGATTTCAACGAACCGGATAGGTAATCATGGCCATTGACTGGGCACACTTCACCCTCGGGCAATCACTGGCTGGCGGTATGCTGATTGGTCTGGCGGCGGTCATGTTGATTTTGCTCAACGGGCAGATCGCGGGCATCAGCGGTATCGTGGGCAACCTCTTTAGTTCCAGGCAAGGCGCATGGCGTTGGGCGTTTGTTGTTGGACTGTTATTGTCGCCCTATCTGTACCGTTTCTTCTCCCCGTTGCCGACCGTACAGTTTGACAAGAGCTGGGCGGTTTATCTGATAGCCGGGTTCATGGTCGGTTTGGGGAGTCGGTTGGGATCGGGTTGTACCAGTGGGCACGGCGTTTGTGGCTTGTCGCGGTTATCGAAGCGATCATTGGTGGCAACACTGGTTTTCATGGGAACGGGGTTCGCCACGGTGTACATTGCCCGTCATCTGATCGGAGGCGAGTGATGCCATTTTTTACCGCAGCCTTGGCGGGCGTGATTTTGGGTATCGGTTTACTTCTTTCCGGAATGGCAAACCCTGACAAAGTTCTAGGGTTTCTCGACTTGGCCGGAAATTTTGACTCTTCCTTGGCGATAGTGATGGCCGGTGCCATTGCTGTTGGAGTTGTCGGGTTTGCAATCGCCAAACGCCAGACGAATTCGCTGTTGAAGCTGCCGATGCAGTTGCCTTCGGCCACCGTGATTGATCGCAGACTGCTCATTGGCAGTGCTGTGTTTGGGATGGGTTGGGGGCTGGCAGGCGTTTGTCCCGGCCCAGGATTGGTGACCCTGGCAATGGGGGTATCGAAGGCAACCGCCTTTGTCGTGGCAATGCTGGGGGGTATGCTGTTGTTTCATTTCATGCAGAAAAGGAGACATCTCAAATGATAAAAAAACTGCTGATCATCGGTGGCGTGGCAGGCGGCGCATCGGCCGCAGCACGGGCAAGGCGCTTGAGCGAAGTTCCGGAAATTGTTGTTCTGGAACGCGGCCCTTATGTGTCTTTTGCCAACTGTGGCCTGCCCTACCATATTGGCGGAGAGATTGAGAACCGTGACGCGCTGCTGCTGCATACGCCGGATTCTCTACGTGCGCGGTTCAATATCGATGTCCGCGCACAGCATGAAGCAATCGCGATTGATCGCACGGCGAAAACGGTGACCGTGCAGGATCATCAAACCGGGCAGGAATACATCGAGTCTTACGACGCGCTGATCCTTGCTCCTGGCGCAGCGCCCATACGCCCACCGTTACCGGGCATCGATGACCCTCGGGTGCTGACGTTGCGCAATATTCCCGACATGGATCGAATATTGGCGGCGCTGGATTCCGGCGCGCGCCGGGTCAGTGTCGTTGGTGCGGGTTTCATCGGCCTGGAAATGGTCGAAGCATTGCGGCACCGGGGGTTGGAAGTTACGTTGATCGAACGCGACTCGCAGATACTCGCGCCGCTGGATGCGGAAATGACGGGTTCTTTGCTTGAAACACTGCAAAAGCAGCAGGTGAAATTGCATATCGGGGATGGTCTGGCAGCCATTGTGCCGCACCAGCCGTTGCAGTTGGTACTCTCTTCTGGCACCCGGATTGAAACGGATTTGGTGGTGCTGGCGATAGGCGTTCGTCCAGAAAACAAACTGGCCCAGGATGCCGGACTGGAATTGGGTGTTGGCGGCGCAATTGCGGTCAATGCACAGCAGCAGACTTCCGATCCGGCCATTTATGCGGTGGGCGATGCGGTGCAGGTCAGACATGTTGTCGATGGCCGCCCCGTTGTCCTGCCTTTGGCGGGTCCGGCCAATCGGCAGGGGCGGATTGCGGCAGATGCCATTTTCGGCAAACAGGCAGCGTATCGGGGATCACAGGGAACGGCGATCTGCAAGCTGTTCGAGATGACAGCAGGGGCGACGGGCCTGAACGAAAAAACGCTCAAGACAACAGGCACACCGTATCGCAAGCTGTATATCCACGCCAAT
>JAITWP010000108.1 GCA_031285365.1 Azoarcus sp. | reverse complement strand
GACGGGCGGTAGGGGCGGCTGCGGGCATGGTGTCGATCTCCTGATGCCAGTTCTACGGCAATTTGCCGTATGTTACAACTACAAGCACTGATAGAGGTTGGAAAAAATACCGCCCGACTCAGGCCGGGCGGTATTGGGGATTTCGGAAAACGGTTTTTGGGTCACTCAGCCATTCAACGCTTCGTCCGCCGACGGGCCATGCCTGAAACCAAACCCAAACCAGCCAGCAGCATGACCCAGGTTTCGGGTTCGGGGACGGCGGTGAGTAGCGGAAGTGGATTGGTCACTACGCCGCCGCGTACCTCAAAAACGTAACGTCCGGCAACATCCGAGTTTATGCTGTTATATGGCAACTGGCTGCCGTTAAGCGTCAGCAATTGATTGTTATTCGTCGTGTACCCATAGTAGTTGCCGTTCGCGCCGTAGCCAAAGAAGGAACCGCCATAGATGTTTGAGTTCTGCCATTGGATGTAGTCGAAATTGAAGACGATGTCGAAATCGCCTGTACCGACATCAGACCGCTCAACGAGTATCACCTGAAAGCTGTTTCGACTCGAGGACGTACCGATCGTGTGCGAGTCGCTATGGCGGGGAACGTCAACCCAGTTCACGGCAAAAGCTTGTCGGCCGTCATAGATCAAACTTCCGTAAGCAACCGGACTCCCCGCGGATGTGGTGTCCACATCGCCGAAAAACGGGGAAATTACTGTATTCGCCCCATATGAAAGCCCGTATGAAGGCCAAGGGTCGTCGAAGGTCCAATTACTAAGGCCTTGGTTGAAAGAAATGTTCCCGTTGTTATTGACATACAACTGTGAGTAGTCGTTGCCAAAAAAGTTGATGTCAAAACCAATGCTGATGGGGCCAGCAAAACAATCGACGCATCTCGGAAGCGTGTTTGTAAGCGGAATAACCGGCCCAGCAAAAGCACTGGTCGAAACAAAAAAGCCAACAGCAAACATGGCAAGCGTGCGGGACAACATGTGATCTCTCCTTTGAAATGAACTACGTGTGAGTGCGTAGCCGACGTGTATATGCAAATACTGTGCCATGCCGCTCACATGTTCCTAATATCATGAATATACAAATAATTACTCACATCGGATGACGAGGCGTATTGGGGTATGTAAAAAAACCCGACAGCCCGCGCCGGGTAGTCAGTAGAGGGTTTTCCCTACTTAATTTGGGGTTTACCTGGAAAGTAGGTAGTAGGTATCATCGCAGGTCGCATTTTTGTCCCTTCAGGCAGACTATGTCCTCCGAAAATATCCTCATCCAGGCGGGGTTGGCCGATAAACCCCGAAAAAGCCGATGGCCGGCCCGGCTCGATTTGTTGCAGGGCGGCACCGGGCTTTTCCTCGCGCTCTTCATGTGGCTGCACATGTTCTTCGTCGCCTCCATCCTTCTGGGCAAGGATGTCTTCTGGTCGATTGCCATGTTCTTCGAGGGCTATTTCATCTTCGGTGGCAAGAGCTATCCGTGGCTGGTGCCCTGCGTCGTGGGGTTCGTTGCGCTGATGCTTGTCGCGCACGCGCTCCTGGCGGTGCGCAAGTTCCCGATCAACTACCGGCAGTGGCGCACCATCCGCGCGCATACCAGTCAGATGCAGCACGGGGATTCCACCTTGTGGGTATGGCAGGTCTACACAGGGTTCCTGATGTTTTTCTTCGCCTCGGCGCATCTTTACCAGATGTTTTTCTGGCCGCAGGACATCAACCCCTACCTTTCGGCAGATCGCTTCTGGAGCCACGGTTTGTGGCCGTTCTATCTCACCCTGTTGCTGGCAGTGGAATTGCACGCCGGTATCGGCCTGTACCGGCTGGCAGTCAAGTGGGGTTGGCCGAATGCGTCTCGCCAGACCCTGCTGAAGGTGAAATGGACATTGACCGGGTTTTTCCTGGTGTTGGGGCTGGTAACCCTGGCCGCGTACATGAAGATCGGCTATGAGCACCGTGCTCATGTGGGCGAGCGTTATACGCCTGACTGGGCCGTGGAGAAGAAAGAAGGCGTGCATCGGGGAGGCGAACAATGAAAACGGTCATGACCGATGTGCTGGTGATTGGCGGCGGCCTTGCCGGGTTGCGGATGGCTATTGCGGCCCGAAAACGGGGGCATGAGGCCATTGTGCTCTCGCTGGTTCCGCCCAAGCGATCCCACTCTTCTGCTGCCCAGGGCGGTATGCAGGCCTCGCTCGGCAATGTTGCCAAAGGCGTTGGCGACACCGAGGATGTCCACTTCGAGGATACGGTGCGCGGCAGCGACTGGGGCGCGGATCAGATCGTTGCGCGCATGTTCGTCAATACCGCTCCCAAGGCGGTGCGCGAACTCGCAGCCTGGGGCACGCCCTGGAGTCGGGTGCGCGGCGGCGACCACGAAGTCATCATCAATGAACAGAAAGTGACCCTCACCGAGCGCATGGAGGCTCACGGGCTGGTTGCGCAGCGCGATTTTGGCGGAACCAAGAAATGGCGTACCTGCTACGCGGCGGACGGCACCGGGCACGCCATGCTGTATACCACCAGTGATCAGGCTGTCTGCCACGGCGTCGAGGTGCATGAGCGTACCGAGGCTCTGGCGCTGATCCATGACAAGGATCGCTGTTACGGCGCGGTGGTGCGCAATCTCATTACCGGCGAGCTCGTTGCCTATCTCGCCAAGGCCACGGCGATTGCCGCTGGCGGCGCGGGGCGGCTTTACAGCGCCACGACCAGCGCGGTGATCTGCGAAGGCATGGGCCATGGGCTGGCGCTGGAAACCGGCATCGCGCCCCTGGGCAACATGGAAGCCGTACAGTTTCACCCCACCGGCATCGTTCCGTCAGGCATTCTCGTTACCGAAGGCTGCCGGGGAGACGGCGGC
>JAITWP010000060.1 GCA_031285365.1 Azoarcus sp. | reverse complement strand
GGTATCACATGAACGGTTTTACCCGCCGGAGCAAGCTCTGCCGCCTGCTGTGCGGTCAGGCGACCTTGAAAATACGCCGCATCCACGATCTGGCAACGACTGGGCGAAATACCCTCACGCTGCGCGATTTCGGAAATGATGAAATCATGTACTCCACGGAACGATAAGCGCGCACGGCGTTCATGTTGGTACACATAGTAGCTGCTGACCTTGAAAAAGTAAGCGCCATCGTAGAATACCGCAATCCGGCAAATGTCTTTCTCTCGCATTTGTTTTTCCTACCCAAAAAATACCACTCAAACACCTGACCGGAGAAAAGCCTCCGATCACGAACTCCCTACCCGAACCTCTTCTGCAGCCGGGCAAACAATACCGTATGGCCTGGCTTGTATCCTCTTCAAACGCGCCGCCAACCCGTTCCCTCAGAACCGTCCTCAAGGACGATGCCCTCGGCAAGCAGTTCGGCGCGCAAACGATCCGCTTCAGCGAAATCACGCGCTTTCCTGGCTGCCACACGAGCAGCAATACGCACTTCAATCGCAGCAACGTCCAACCCCGAAGCCTCTTTTCCGGCACCGGATTGGAGAAACTCGCTCGTTTCACGCCCCAGCAGCCCCAATACCTGCGCCAGCGCGCGAACCTGCCCTGCAAGTTCGATATCTCCAGTACGATTTGCTTCGCCAGCCAGATCGAAGAGCACTGCCAGTGCTTCTACAGTATTAAAGTCTTCGTCCATTGCCGCACGAAAACGTTCCCCCCAATTGCTCGACCAGTCGATTTTTGGTGTTTCCTGAACCGGTACCGCCTTGACTGCGTTGTATAACCGCGTGAGCGCCTGACGGGCATCGTCGAGGTGTACGTCGGAATAACCGAGAGGTCCGCGATAGTGCGCGCGCAACATGAAAAAACGGACGACCTCAGCATCATACTTATTCAGCACATCCCGGATCGTGATGAAATTACCAAGTGACTTCGACATTTTTTCATCGTCGATACGCACGAACCCGTTGTGCATCCAGTAATTGACGAAACACGAACCATGCGCCCCCTCGGACTGGGCAATCTCGTTCTCATGGTGAGGAAACTGCAGGTCTTGTCCACCGCCGTGGATATCGAAATGTCCACCAAGCAATCTGGAACTCATCGCCGAACACTCAATGTGCCAACCCGGACGGCCTTGCCCCCAGGGCGAATCCCATTTCACCTCCTCGGACTCATCGCTCTTGGCCTGTTTCCAGAGCACAAAATCGAGCGGATCGTTCTTGTCGTCGACGATACCTACCCGTTCGCCGACACGCAGTTCATCCACCGACTTGCCCGACAACTGCCCGTAAGCCGGAAAGCTGCGCACTGCGTAACACACGTCGCCATTTGCGGCAACGTAAGCCAACCCGTTCTCTTCCAGTTTAGAGATCAGCGCCTGCATATCGGCAACGTACTCGGTCGCCCTCGGCTCGAAATCCGGGCGCACCACGCCGAGAGCATCCGCATCTTCGTGCATTGCCGCAATGAAACGATCCGTCAGGGTACGAATCGACTCGCCGTTTTCCCGCGCCCGGCGAATGATCTTGTCGTCGATGTCGGTTATGTTGCGCACATAACACACTTCATAACCACTGACCCTCAGCCAGCGCACGACCATGTCGAAAACCACCATCACCCGCGCATGCCCAATGTGACAGTAGTCGTACACCGTCATACCGCACACGTATATCCCTACACGGCCTGGTTTGATTGGGTGAAAAGCTTCTTTATTACGACTGAGTGAGTTATAAATCGTTAGCATGAAAACCTTGGGGAAGCGCTGCGGTCTGGTACGACCTGCAGCAGAACGTATTTTCGTTTTGAGTATGGAAGAGTTGTTGCTAAAATCCGGCGCTGTCCGGAGATGTTTTTGGAGTATAGCACGACGGTCATTCTCCGATCAGGACATTCCCCTTGCCTACAAAACCTTACAGTCTCCCCGGAGTCTTTATGATTCGACAATTCCTTGCTTCCCTGGCCTGCGGTCTCTGCGCGCTTGTCGCCCACGCCGCCAATCCCCAGGTAGAACTCAAAACCAATCTTGGCGGAATCGTGCTTGAACTCAACGCAGAATTAGCCCCCAAGACAGTTGCCAACTTCCTCCAGTACGTCCAGGACGGTTATTACGACGGCACGATTTTTCACCGTGTCATCGACGGTTTCATGATCCAGGGCGGCGGCATGGATGAAAAGTTTACGGAAAAATCGACCCGGGCGCCCATCGAAAACGAAGCCTCCAATGGCTTGAAGAACGAAATCGGAACCGTAGCAATGGCCCGTACCAACGATCCGCACTCCGCAAAAGCGCAGTTCTTCATCAACGTCGCCAACAACGACTTTCTCGATTTTCGTTCCCCTGACCCGAGAAACTGGGGTTATGCCGTATTCGGCAAGGTCATCAAGGGCATGGACGTCGTGCAGAAAATCGTAAAGCGGCAGACCCGGACTCAAGGCATGCACGAAAACGTCCCGGTCAACGCAATCATCATCGTGTCGGCCCGTGTCCTTGGAGATGAGCCAGCCCCGAGTGACAAACCCGCGAAAGAAGCGTCCGGCAAGGGCAAAAGTTCCTCTTCGTCCAAATCCAAAAAATCCCGATAACCCCGAGGAGCCAAGCATGGCTGTCAAACTCCATACCAGTCACGGTGTCATCACACTCGAACTCGACGCAGACAAGGCCCCGGCCACTGTCGAAAACTTCCTTGCCTACGTCACCTCCGGTCACTACGACAACACCGTATTTCATCGCGTGATCGACAACTTCATGATCCAGGGCGGCGGTTTCGGACCGGGAATGAAAGAGAAATCGACCCGCGACCCCATCAGGAACGAAGCCGACAACGGACTCAAGAACACACGCGGAGCTATCGCCATGGCCCGCACCAATGATCCACATTCCGCTACCGCGCAATTCTTCATCAATGTAGCCGACAACGACTTCCTCGATTTCCGTGCCCCTGACCCGCAAAGCTGGGGCTATTGCGTATTTGGCCATGTCAGCGATGGTTTGGACGTCATTGATCAAATCCGCAAGGTCGCTACCGGAAACAAAGGCTTTCATCAGGATGTTCCCAAAGAAGATGTTCTTATCGAACGCGCCGAAATCATCTGAGTTCACACAAAACGAACCTCCCGCACCCACGCGAGTAGCGGAGGTCGTTGTCGCTCCGAAACTGCCTGCCCTGTTCGTGGCGGACCTGCATCTGTCCGACAAGCGCCCGCAGACCACCGTCGCTTTCTTTGACTTTCTTTCTGGCCCAGCGCAGCAGGCAGGCAGTGTTTTCATCCTCGGCGACTTGTTCGAATACTGGGCCGGCGACGACGATGCAGGCTCGGTTTTCAACCGTAGCGTATGCAACGCCCTGAGTGCGGCAGTCGCCACCGGGCCTGTCGTTTATTTCATGACAGGCAACCGGGATCTCCTCGCCGGACAGGGTTTTGCGCATGCCAGCGGCGTACACCTTCTCGCCGACATGGTCTCGGTTCGTTTCGAGGCGCGGACACTGCTGCTTGCTCATGGCGACGCGCTTTGTACCAGCAACCGTGAATACCAGGCTTTCCGGCAACAGGTGCGTAACCGTGAGTGGCAAGCCGGATTTCTTGCGCAACCGCTGGAGGTGCGACGGGCTTCCATTGAAAAATTACGCGATCAAAGCGAAGCCGCCAAATATGAGCAACACGCAGAAATCATGGATGTCAGCACCGAAGCCGTCACCAGCCTGTTGCGTTCCCACGGTTATCCCACGCTCATCCACGGCCACACCCATCGCCCGGCGCGTCATACCTACCTGATAGACGGTCATCGTTGCGAGCGTCACGTGCTTCCCGGCTGGGACGACCACGCCGTCTGGTTGGCTTTCGACGGAACCGAATTCAGCGTGTGCTCTGACAAGCATCTCTTTTGACGCAAAAACAGGGTGGGCACGTCGCATTCCGCGCCTTTGCCCACCCTTGCTACTCCTTCCGTCACCCGCCTTCGGCGGGCGACACCTTCCTCAAGAGGAAGGCTTCTGGTTTGCGCACCTCGCTCGGTTTGGAAAACGAAACAAACGGTTCAAGCGCACTGGTAAGTTTCCCTCCGCGCCGAAGGCGCGCTGACCCTATCGCCTCCCTCTTGAGGCAGGGCGATTGCATCCATTCATCATAGTTATTTTCTGCAATCTGTGTTGATATTTAGCGATGGTGCTTGTAAACAGCGCCAAAAAGTCGTCCACTCTGGTTTTTTGGAACGCACATGC
>JAITWP010000051.1 GCA_031285365.1 Azoarcus sp. | reverse complement strand
CCAGCCCCGCATCGAACCCCGCCTCGGCCATCGCGCTGAAATCCACGGAACCGGTGATGTCGTTCAACCCCGGCCACAGGAAAGGGTTTTCGTGCGTGTTGTGCCGGTAGTGGCACATCAGCGTGCCGCTCGCGCGGGAAGGCGAATAGAACTCGTCGCGCGGATAACCGTAGTCGAACAACAGCAGCGCCCCACACAGCAGACGCGCGCCCCAGTCCGCAACCCAGGCCGCAGCAGCGAGGTTGATCTCGGAGACGAATCCGCCTCCTCCCTCCACGCTCACCCCCATCGGCAACGGCAGTTTCTGCGCGACCTCCAGCACGGCCCCCTGTGCCGGACGATCCGCCCATTCAAACTCCCCGTCACAGGAGCAGGCCACGCCCCGCTCGAAAAACTCGCCCCCGCGCACGGCAATGACGTGCGTGGGAATGGCATCGAGCACTTCGTTCCCCACGAATACGCCGGAAAACGTCTCCGGCGGCACATCGAGCCATACCACGCGCGAAGCCAGTTTTGGATCGAGTGCGGCGAGCGTTTGCTGCTGACGCGCCCGCAATTGCGCCGAAAGTTCGAGAATGCCGTAAGTCTCCGGCAGACAATCCAGCCGGTCGAGTTCGCGCAGCAGATCGAGCGCCAGCACGCCGCTGCCCGCGCCCGCTTCGATCACGGCGGGATGGCTCGCGCGCATGATCTCCGCCACCTGCGCCGCCAGCGTCTGACCGAAAAGCGTCGTCAATTCGGGCGCGGTGATGAAATCCCCCCCCTTGCCGAATTTCTGCGCCCCGCTGCTGTAATAACCGAGATCCGGCGCGTACAGGGCAAGTTCCATGTAACGCTGGAACGGAATCCAGCCTCCGGCTGCGGCGATTTCACGCGCGATCAAACTCACGAGCCGGGATGATTGCTCGAGCGATTCACTATCGGGAACGGGCAGTTTGGGCATGATTCGGATATGTCATGAAGACCCGGCATTGTAGCCGTGAATCCGGGCTATCATTTCGCGGTCCATCACCGGAAAGCAGAGGTAAAAATTGCCAAAGACAGCCGATACGCTTTCGGAATTGAGCCGCGCGGTGCTCTCCTTTCGCGATGAGCGCGACTGGGAGCAGTTCCACGGACTCAAGCACCTGATGGTGTCGCTTTGTCTGGAAGCGGGCGAAGTGCTGGAGCTCGCGCAATGGAAGAGCGACGCCGAGGTGGATGCCCTGCCGCTTTCTCCCGAAGGCCGGGAGGCCATCGAAGACGAATGCGCCGACGTGCTCGCCTACTTGCTGCTGATCGCCGAGAAGGCGCAGATCGACCTCGGCGCGGCCCTCTACCACAAGCTCGCCAAGAACGCACAAAAGTACCCGGTGGAAAAGTCTCTCGGACGACGAGACAAGTACTCAAAATTGTAGGGACACCCCATGTTCAACGTCTTCCCCATCCGCTACATCGAACCCGTCTATCGGCCACCCAGCGAAGCCGAATCCCTGATCCTGCCGCTGACGGACGGCTGCTCGTGGAACCACTGCACGTTCTGCGAGATGTACACCGCCCCGCAGAAGAAATTCCGCGCACGCCCCGAAGAAGAAGTGCTGGAAACCATTCGCCGCCTGGGCGAGCACCCCCATGGCCGCACGGCGCGCAGGGTGTTTCTGGCCGACGGCGACGCCACGGTTCTGCCGACCCGGCGACTGTTGACCGTGCTCGCGGCAATTCGGGAACACCTGCCGGGTGTGCGCCGGATCTCCAGCTATTGCCTGCCGCGCAATCTCCGGAAGAAAAGCGTCGAAGAATTGAAGGAGCTTGCCGAAGCCGGACTGAAGCTCGTCTATGTGGGCGCGGAATCGGGCGACGACACGGTACTGGAACGGGTCGTCAAGGGCGAGACCTTCGAGAGCACCCGGGAAGGACTCGAAAAACTGGGCGAAGCGGGAATCACGCGCTCGGTGATGATTCTCAACGGCCTGGGCGGTGCGCGGCACAGCGAAGCCCACGCCCTGCGTTCGGCAGAACTGGCCAACGCCACGCAACCCGAATTCCTGGCAACGCTGGTGGTGAGCTTCCCCAGGGGCGACGCACGCCTGAAATCAGCATTCCCGGACTGGGAACCGCTCGACGTACCCGGCCTGCTCCGGGAAATGGAATGGTTCATCAACCGGCTGGAACTGCAACGCACGGTCTTTCGCAGCGATCACGCGTCCAACTGGCTGGTGTTGCGCGGCAACCTGCCACAGGACAAGGAAAAGATGCTTGCTCACTTGCGCGAGGCCATTGCCATGCCGGAATCCGCACCCCTGCGCCCGGCGTGGGCGCGGGGACTTTGATCGATAATGACGGAGAGCATCCTGATTTTCCATACGGAATTTTTCCCAATCATGCAGGTATAATGCATGCCGTCTTCGTCTACTCCTCTTGCGGCCATGATAGACATTCTCTCCGACATCCCTTGCGATTCCAGCCCGGATAATCCAAGCAAAAACTTCATCAGCCTTGAGAAATGGCTCCTGCGTCAGATCGGCAAGGCCATTGGCGACTACAACATGATCGGCGCAGGCGACACGGTGATGGTGTGCGTCTCAGGCGGCAAGGATTCCTACACCCTGCTCTCGTGTCTGCTGGCGTTGCGTGAGCGCGCGCCGGTGGATTTCCGCATCGTGGCGATGAATCTTAATCAACGCCAGCCCGGCTTCCCCGAGGACGTGCTTCCCGCGTATTTCGAAAAAATCGGCGTGGAATACCGGATCGTCACGGAAGATACCTACTCCATCGTCAAGGACAAGATCCCGGAAGGCAAAACCACTTGTTCACTGTGTTCTCGCCTGCGACGCGGCATCATCTATCGCGTCGCACGGGAGATCGGTGCAACCCGCATCGCGCTCGGGCATCACCGCGACGACACGCTGGAAACCCTGTTCCTGAACATGTTCTTCGGCGGCAAGATCAAAGCCATGCCCCCAAAGCTCAGGAGCGACGATGGCCAGCATATCGTCATCCGTCCCCTGGCTTACTGCTCCGAGGAAGACATTGCCCGTTACGCACGTGCAAAGGCATTTCCCATCATTCCCTGCAACCTGTGCGGCTCGCAGGAAAACGCCCAGAGACAGCAGATCAAGGCCATGTTGCAGGAATGGGAAAAGAGCCATCCCGGGCGTATCGAATCACTGTTCACCTCGCTGCGCAATGTAGTGCCGTCTCACCTGGGCGACAGCAGCCTTTTCGATTTTGCCGGTCTGGAGCCGACGACACCCAAAGACAAAGAAGCTATCGTCACGCCCAAGGTCGCGCCGCCTCGATTAATGACTGCATCATATACCTACGGACATCCTCTCTCCTGACAGGCTAATAAATCACACCAAACCCCCAATACTTGCGCCGCTCTGCATGAATTAACACCATAATCGCTTCGGCCACAGGAAATCTTGATCGTTCGATTGCTGCCATCCATGCCCAACTCAAAACATCTTTGTGTTCTTGTCGCGGAAATCGTCGGTGGAGATCGCCTTGTCACCCGGCTTGGCGAGGAGGAAACCACCCGCGCGGTAGAACGTTGCATGAACCGCGTCGATCTCGCCATTGGTGGCAGCGGCGGTGAAATCGCTGCCCGTGACCGCTCGGCGGTCATTGCCACGTTCGAGGAATGCGACGGTGGCGTCATGGCTGCTCACGAAGCCATCGAACGCGTGCGCAAGCTCCCTCCGGTCAGCGGAACCCAGATGCGAATCCGGGTCGCCGTCCATTACGGCGAAGCCGAAAACGGGATAGGAGGAGGCGTGGATGGTGCACGCCGGATTCTCCTGGCTTGCGATGTCGATCAATGCCTGGCCAGTGCTCCAGTGGTTGAAAAATTGAGTCTGGCCGTCAGGAAATTTACCAGTGCAGACACATTTCACGATGATTTCCTGGACAAACTCCCCTGGCCAGTCTTCATGATCGGCGCGCAAGCCGCATCCTCAACATCTTCATTATCACCACGCAGACGCCCGGAACCCTCCTCACCGCTCACCTCGCTAAAACCGATCGCGCAACCGTCTGTCGCGCAAAAACCCGCCGCACAATTGCCTGTTGCACAAACGCCTGCTGTGCAACCGCCTACCGCACAACCGCCTGCCGTGCAGCCGCCTGCCACCTCCGCCACACATTCCCCATCCCGTCTTCGCATGCGGCTGAAGCATCAACAGGACACCTTGTTCATCGATGGAAACCGCCCCGTCATCCTGCTCGGGCGCGAACTCGGAAACGACATTGTTATCATCGATCCACGAGCATCGAGACAGCACGCACGCATCGAACGGCGGCGCGAAGGTTTCGTGTTGATCGACGAGAGCACCAACGGCTGTTTCGTGGCTATCAATGGCGAGGAAGAGCAGTGTCTCAAGGGCACTGCTCTTCCCCTTACAGGGCCGGGGCGCTTCGGCTGTGGCTTTTCGTCTCAGGAATTCGAGGACGACATCGTCTTTTTCGAGCTTGTCTGAACCGCCAAACCCTCTCCAATAGATGCGCTTTGTCGCACATTCGTTAGAATGTGGGGTTTTCCTGCTCCGGCCCCGCCACGATGAATCAACGCCTGCGTGAAGTCCCCTACAACTACACCTCGTTCTCCGACCGCGAAATAGTCATCCGCCTGCTCGGTGCGGATGCCTGGGCGGTACTCGGAGAACTGCGCAACGAGCGCGTGACCGGGCGCTCGGCGCGAATGCTCTATGAGGTGCTGGGTGACATCTGGGTCGTGCGGCGCAATCCCTACCTCGAAGACGACCTGCTCGACAACCGCAAGCGACGCGAAGCCCTGATTGCCGCGCTCCATCACCGCGTAAATGAAGTCGAAAAACGCCGCCTGAGCGACGACAGACGCGTTGCTTTGCTCATCGAACGTGCGCGCGCAGCAGTGGCCGATTTTGAACAGTGGTTCATCGATACCGCGCAACGCCGCCGCACCGTCCGCCACCGCCTCTCCCGCCACACCCGGCATGACAACATCTGCTTCGACGGACACGCCCGTGTCGCGCATGTCACCGACGCAACCGACTGGCGGGTCGAATACCCGTTCGTCGTCCTCAACCCCGATTCCGAGGAGGAAATCGTCCCACTCGTTCGTGCGGCCATCGAACTGGGGCTGACCATCATCGCGCGCGGCGGCGGAACCGGCTATACCGGCGGGGTCATTCCGCTGGATGCACGCTCGATTGTCATCAACACCGAAAAACTCACCCGGATCGGCCCGGTAGAAGAGACCCATCTGCCCGGCAGCGATGGACAGCCAATGGCGGAGTCCTGCGCCACCATCCGCACGGGCGCGGGGGTCGTCACAGATCGCGTCTCGGAGGCGGCAAGCCAAGCCGGGCGGGTGTTCGCGGTCGATCCCACCTCGGCTTCGGCCTCCACCATCGGCGGCAACATCGCCATGAACGCCGGGGGCAAGAAAGCGGTGCTCTGGGGCACGGCGCTCGACAATCTGGCCTGGTGGAAAATGGTCACACCCGACGGGCACTGGCTCGAAGCAGAACGGCTCGACCACAACTTCGGCAAAATACACGAACAGGAAACCGTCCGCTTTCGCCTGCGACGCTTCGACGGCGCAAGCGGTGTGCCGCTCGGCGAATCCATCCTGAACCTGCCCGGCGCAAGCTGCCGCAAGGATGGACTGGGGAAGGACGTCACCGACAAATTCCTCGGCGGCATCCCCGGCGTACAAAAGGAAGGCACGGATGGCATCATCGTCGCCGCACGCTGGGTGCTGCACAAGATGCCGCCCATCACGCGCACCGTGTGCCTCGAATTTTTCAGCCAGGTACGCGAAGCCGTTCCCGCCATCGTCGACATCACCGACTATTTCAAGCCCAACGGCGGCGGACATCAGACCGGCGTGCAACTGGCCGGGCTCGAACACATGGACGAGCGCTACATCAAGGCTGTCGGTTACACCACCAAGGCCCGCCGACACGGTCGGCCAAAAATGGTGCTAGTCGGAGACATCACCGGGTTCGACGAATCCGCAGTCATGGCGGCCGCCTCCGAAGTCGTGCGCATGGCCAACGCACGCGGAGCCGAGGGCTTCATCGCCGTCACGCCCGAGCAGCGCAAACGCTTCTGGCTGGAGCGCAGCCGCACGGCGGCCATCTCCCGCCACACCAACGCCTTCAAGGTCAATGAAGACGTCGTGATTCCGTTGCCGCGCATGGGCGACTACTGCGACGGCATCGAACGAATCAATATCGAACTCTCGACCCGCAACAAACTGGATTTGTGCGACGCGCTCACCCAACTGCTTTCCGGCAAGCTGCCGCTCGATCAGGGGGATGCCAATCTCGACTCGGAAGAGCTGATCGGCGACCGGCGCGATGCTGCGCTCACTTACATCGACGGCGTGCGCCGCCGCTGGCAATGGCTGCTGGACAACCTCGACCTGCCGCTGCTCGAAGCCGAAAAAGCCTTCGCGGAATTTGGCATCACCGCGAATGAGCTCGCCTGCCGCGTTCCGAACCCGACACTGTTCCACCGCCTGCAAGACGGCTCCGTCCGCGTTTCCTGGAAAGTTGAACTCCAGCCACGCCTGTCCAAGATTTTCGATGGCACGATCTTTCGCCCCGTTTTGGAAAAAATCGACGCCCTGCACGGCCAGATCCTGCGTGGCCGGGTTTTCGTGGCGCTGCACATGCACGCGGGCGACGGCAATGTCCACACCAACATCCCCGTCAACTCCGACAACTACCAGATGCTCCAGACCGCCTACCGCGCGGTTGATCGCATCATGGCGCTGGCGCGTTCGCTCGGCGGGGTCATCTCCGGCGAACACGGTATAGGCATCACCAAACTCGATTACCTGACCGAAGAAGAGCTTGCCCCTTTCCGCGCCTACAAGGCCGAAATCGACCCGAACGGCCACTTCAACCGGGGCAAACTCATGCCCGGAGCCAATCTGGACAACGCCTACACGCCCAGCTTCAACCTGATGGGGTACGAATCCCTCATCATGGAACAGACCGAGATCGGCAACATCACGTCTGCCATCAAGGACTGCCTGCGTTGCGGCAAATGCAAACCCGTCTGCTCCACCCATGTCCCCCGGGCCAACCTCCTCTACAGCCCGCGCAACAAAATTCTCGCCACCTCGCTGCTCGTCGAAGCCCTTCTCTACGAAGAACAGACCCGTCGCGGAGTGTCGCTCACGCACTGGGTCGAGATCGAAGACCTCTCCGATCACTGTAGCGTCTGCCACCGCTGCGAAAAACCCTGTCCCGTCGACATCGACTTCGGCAAGGTCACCATCAAGGTACGCAACCTGCTGCGCGGGCAAAGAAAGCATTCCTTCAATCCGGCCAAGCTCGCGGCGCTTGCCTTTCTTACCGTCAAGGACCCTTCCCTGCTCAAACTGTTGCGCATCGGCATGCGCTGGTCCTACAAACTCCAGCGGCTGGCGCACAG
>JAITWP010000005.1 GCA_031285365.1 Azoarcus sp. | reverse complement strand
CAGCGGGGCGCAGGTTCACGGGCGCTGCCAGGCAGCCAGCCGTCGCATGAGTTGGCGCACGAGATCGCTTTGCATATCGTCGTAGAGCAGGGCTTCTTCCTGTTCCTTGCCGAGAATGATTTCGTCGCTGAAGGTGTATTCACGTCGCGCGGTCAGCGTGGAAGGGGGGATCAGTTCATTGTTGTTGCTGTCGACGAGACGAAAACGGAGAGTCTGAATGAGCTCATATTCGCGCACCCTACCGGTGGCGGTGAGGCTCAGGATTTCGCGCGAACGAGTGTTGGCAAGGATCTGGAGTCTGGTTTCGGCACGAGAGGCGTCTTCTTCGACCTGGGTCGAGCCGCTCAACGCGATTTGGCGCCGCAGGGCGATACCCAACTGCGAGTATTGGGTTTCACTGACGTGAACGGTCGAAAAGGCCATCGGCTTCGGGCCGCTCAGGCGGAAGCCACAACCGGCCAGCGCGATGATGCCGAAAGCAAGGAGAATGAACCGCGCGTGGCGGGCGAAATGGAAGAATGAATGAGATGAATGAGCCATGTTGTCAAACCACAATATTTACCAGCCGTCCGGGTACGGTCACCACCTTTTTGGCGGGTTTCCCCTCCATGAATCTTTGTGCTGCCTCGGTGGCAAGTGCGGTAGTTTCGATGTCGCTTCTCTGGGCATCGGCGGTAACCCGGAAGCTGCCTCGCAGTTTGCCATTGATTTGAAGCATGAGTTCGATTTCGTCCTGCGCGAGCGCGTCGGACTTAGGTTCCGGCCAGGGCGCGGCGAGAATGTCGTCACCCAGGCCGCATTCCTGCCACAGAGCATGGGCGATATGCGGCGTGACCGGTGAGAGCAGGCGCAGCAGGATGGAAAACCCCTCGAAGGCAATTGCGCTGGCGGAGGCATCCCCATGCGGCAGTTTTTCGAGGGCGTTGAGGATTTTCATCGCTGCCGAAACCACAGTGTTGAACTGGTGTTTGGCGAAATCGTGGTTGGCCTGTTTGAGATGGGTGTGAATCTCGCGCCGGACATCGGCGAGGGGCGCAGGCAGGCTGGAGGGAATTTCCGAATTTTTGCCGATGCCGTGTTCGGTCAGGAGGCCGTAGCCGAACGCCCAGACGCGGCGCAGGAAACGCGACGCGCCTTCCACGCCGGAATCCGACCATTCGAGTTGCTGGTCGGGCGGCGCGGCGAACATGATGAACAGGCGCACCGTGTCCGCGCCGTATTGTTCAATCATCGACAGTGGGTCGACGCCGTTGTTCTTCGATTTCGACATTTTTTCGATGCCGCCAATCGTCACTGGCAGGCCGTCGGCCTTGAGCGTCGCGTTGACGGGGCGGCCGCGCTCGTCGGTGGTCACGGAAATATCCGTCGGGTTGATCCATTGTTTGTTGCCGTTTTCGTCCTCGCGGTAATAGCTGGAAGCCACGACCATGCCCTGCGTGAGCAGGCGGGCGAAGGGTTCCGAAAGGTCGATGAGGCCGCAATCGCGTAGCGCGCGCGTGAAAAAGCGCGAATAGAGCAGATGAAGGATGGCGTGCTCGATACCGCCGATGTATTGGTCGACGGGCGCCCAATAACCCGCGCGCGCGTCGATCATCGCTTCCGAATTGTCGTTCGAGGCGTAGCGCAGGAAGTACCACGAGGACTCGACGAAGGTGTCCATCGTGTCGGTTTCGCGCCGTGCCGGTTTGCCGCATCGGGGGCAGGCGCATTCAAAGAATGAAGGCATCCTGGTGAGCGGCGAGCCGCGCCCGGTGAGTTCGACATCCTCGGGCAGGACGACCGGGAGTTGTTCATCGGGCACGGGCACATCGCCGCAATCGTCGCAACGAACCATCGGGATTGGGCAGCCCCAGTAGCGTTGACGCGAGATGCCCCAGTCCCGGCGCCGGAACTGCACCCGTTTTTGTCCCAATCCCTTCGCAGCGAGATCCGCAGCGATGGCGTCGACCGCGCCCTGGTAGTCCAGACCGTCATATTTGCCCGAGTTCACCAGTTGCCCATACTCAGCGTAGGCATCGATCCATTGTTCGGAGACCTCGGTGTAGCGGCCTTCGGTGGAACGAATCACCATCCTGATCGGCAGCCCATATTGGCGGGCGAAAGCGAAATCGCGCTCGTCGTGGGCGGGCACGGCCATGACCGCGCCTTCGCCGTATCCCATCAATACGTAGTTGGCGACCCACACCGGCAGGGATTCGCCCGTGAGCGGATGAACGACCTTGAGGCCGGTATCCATGCCTTTCTTTTCCATCGTCGCCAGCGTGGCCTCGGCCATGCCGCCCTGCTTACACTCCTCGATGAAGGCGGCCAGTGCCGGGTTGCGTGCGGCAGCAATCATTGCCAGCGCGTGTTCGGCGGCCACGGCAACGTAAGTGGCGCCCATCAGGGTGTCGGCGCGCGTGGTGAAGACCTTGAGCGCACCCGCTTCGCCGATGCTCGTCGCGTCGTAGGGGAAATGCGCCTCGACCCCTTCGGAGCGGCCGATCCAGTTCTTCTGCATCAGCTTGACCTGTTCGGGCCAGTCGGGAAGCGTGTCGAGAGCTGCGAGCAGTTCGTCGGCGTAGGCGGTGATCCGCATGTAGTACATGGGAATTTCGCGCTTTTCGATCAGCGCGCCCGAACGCCAGCCCCGACCATCAATGACTTGCTCGTTGGCGAGCACGGTTTCATCGACCGGATCCCAATTCACCGTGCCGAGCCTCTTGTAGATCAGACCCTTCTCGAAGAGTCGGGTGAACAGCCATTGTTCCCAACGGTAGTACTCAGGCGCGCAGGTGGCTATCTCGCGCGACCAGTCGACGGCGAAACCCAGCCGTTTCAACTGATCCTTCATGTAGTCGATGTTGTCGTAAGTCCATTTCGCCGGAGGAACGTTGTTCTGGATCGCGGCGTTTTCGGCGGGCATTCCGAAGGCGTCCCATCCCATTGGCTGGAGCACGTTGTAGCCGCGCATGTAGTGATAGCGCGCGAACACATCGCCGATGGTGTAGTTACGGACATGCCCCATGTGCAGCTTGCCCGAGGGGTAAGGGAACATCGACAGGCAATAGTATTTCGGGCGGGGGCTGTCTTCGGTGGCGCGAAAGGCCATTGTGGAGTCCCAGTGATCCTGGGCGGCGGCTTCAATGGCGGCGGGCTGATATTTGTCCTGCATGGAATCGGGCGTGGCTGGCGGTGAAATGGGAATGCAGGAGTATAGCGCGGCACGGTGAGTGGCGTCGCGCCACTGACGAGTGAGGCCGTAGAGTCAGCACTTCCGCAGTGGCAACGTGCCTATATCCTGAGATTCAGCAGCAAATCCAGACGGTTTTGCTCGTATTCCCGGCTCCAGATGTTGGAGGTACGCCTGGTATGGCTGTAACGCAGGGTCGGGGTCAGGTTGTATTTTTCCAGACGGTTGGTGGACAGGACAACTGTCAGCCCCAGGATCCTGTCCTTGCGGGTCGTCTCGTCCAGCCTGTTGTCCTTGGTGACGAACCATTGTGGGGCGTGGTATTTCGACTTGGTCAGGCTACCTTCCAGGAACAGAGAAAATCCGTGGGGCAGGGCTCGGTAGGTTCCCAGGGAATAAATCCAGTTGTCATTTGTGTACGCATCGTCCCTGGTATTTTCACGCAAAAACGCCACGGCAGCCTGGACAAAGGTGCGTTCATTCAGGATGTAGCGGGGCTGCAGGCGTGCTTCCCAAGTAGGGCCGCGCAGGATGCTGTGAAGAAATGTGTCAGCGTAGCTGATCATGGTGTAGCTTGCTTCGGCATCCAGGATGACGCGATTCCATGTCTCGCGGCTGTTTACCCGCAGACCATATTCATCACGGTATGATTTTCCGCGGTACCAGCGTTTGTGGAATGTGGGTTGCAGGCTGGCTTCACCGCTTGCCCACAGGTAGCGCGGGCCCAGGGCAGCGTACAGGGAGTAGTAGTCGTTGGATCGTCCTCTGTGTTCCATGGCACTGAAACCTAGGGAGGCGCGCAACCCCCAGTCCTGACTGAAACGCTTGAAATAATCCAGGCCGGCGTTGATATTCAATCCGATCCCGCTGGTCTTTTCATCCAGTGGGCGGCAAACGGTTAACCCTAACCCCCAAATGTTGTCTATGCATTCTTCTTTGGCGCCG
>JAITWP010000294.1 GCA_031285365.1 Azoarcus sp. | reverse complement strand
CGTATCCGACATCAGCACGGCCAGCCCTCACCGGCTGATCGTGCTGCTGTTCGAGGGAGCAGAAACCGCAATCAACGTCGCCAAGGTGCACGCGGAGCAGGGTAATATCGCAGAGCGTGGCACCAATCTCTCAAAGGCCATCGAGATCATCAGCAACGGCCTCAAGGTGAGCCTGGACATGGAACAGGGCGGCGAACTGGCGATACGGCTCGCGTCCCTGTACGACTACATGGTCTCAAGGCTGCTTTTGGCGAACCTGAAGAACGACGTTTCCATCATGAATGAAGTGCTTTCCCTGCTAGGCGAGATTCATGCCGCCTGGATGCAGATTGACCCTGACATGCAGAAGTAGTGCGCCGGAGCGCGTTTCTCGCGGCCATAACGATCAACCCGGATAGTTGTCTTATCCGGGTTGAGTTTTTTCTGTGCCTCAAAAAGGCAAAGGCATCGTGCCCGATTATTGAGGTTCGATACCCCGCCTACAGCCCGCGCTGTTCCATGAGAAAGGTGATCGCCCGGATGGGGTCGGGTTCCGGCATGGGCATCTGGTCGAGGTTCCCCTCGTAGTTGTCGATGAGCACCGCGAGCACTTCCAGTTCTTCGCTCTCCGGAGTGCCTGGCGCCGCTTCCCATAACGCATCGACACGCGCCAAAGCAGCGTTGTAATCGGCTTCATTGTGAATGGGCTTTACGTTCATTGCAGGGACTCCGTATGGATTCCCCTCTGTTTACGGCGTCTTGCAGGAAGAGTTGAGCCTGTATGGAGGGATGGAGTCGCAAATCCAGCCTGGATTGTCGGTTTCAGTGAAATATGACGCACTCGGAACAGAGTGGCGAAAACGCAGCCGTAGCGTGTAAGTGCGTCGAAAGGTAACCGGCGGCAGTCCGGGTTTTTGGTCAGAATTTTGAACAAAAAGCGGTTTAATAGAAAAAAGAGCACTTAAAGTGACAAAATATTAGAATTTCCGCTACTGTAACAGCACTATGGATCTGCAGTATATTGACAAAATCGTTTTTGCGAGTAAAACCGGAGGCGGGTGCCTCTGGTTTTTTGGATCGCGGCGCAGTTCGCGGCAGTATAGACCTTGGTAACTGTAACAAAGGGGATTGTCACCATGCCAGAAGTCATTGAAATCAAAGCCCGTAGAGGGCGTCCACCTTATGAGCGGCCCATGAAGCAGATGGTTTCGTTGCGTATGGACATCGATGTGCTCGAGGGCCTGCGGGCCACGGGCAAGGGATGGCAGACGCGGATCAACTCCATCATGCGTGAGTGGCTGAAGGACAAGCCGTCAGCTCTGTAAATACGGTAGACGCGGGAAATTTTTTCAATTCCTTCTGGCCGCACCACTTTTCATTTCGGTAAGCGTGTGGTCGGGTCGTCTTCAGAAGCACAGGAGTTATCTCAGACTGAAAAACCGACACTGTGCAGTTGTCGGTTTCTTCCGACCTGCGCGGCACGGTTCTGTCATAAAGTGTCGGTTATTTTTACACTTTTCCTGTGGCGACGCTCCTGATTCTGTGGTACAATCCGCAACATATTGATTATTAGCCGTGTTTTAATGCACCCCAATTAAGGCACGAGTTGTGCTTGTAGGGTGTGGGCTTTATTACTACTCTCTCCAGAGGTGTGCGTCATGAACAAGAGTTTTCGCCAGCTTGCGCTTCCTGTCTTAATGTTTGCCTTCGTAGGTGCGGCTCAGGCTCAGCAACGGGTTATCGATTTTGGACAATGGGGTTCCAGCTTCTTCACGACTGACCCTGTTGAGGTGTACTACGTCGACACTTCCGCTGGTGGTGCGTTCGGTAGTGGTGGCTTCGCGAGTGTGGCGAGCCTTACAGGCAACGACTGGATAGCCACCAACTGGTTTGAAAATCCGGAAGCTTCTTTCACCGGGAGTGAGGCTTTCGATCTTGGTAGCGTGTGGCTTGCTGGTGCCTGGGGTAGCCAGACTTTGACTTTCACTGGCTACGCTGGCGATGGTTCGGTATTTACGACCACCGTTTATGTAACTACGACCGCGCAAGAGTATGCCATCGATTTCAAGGGAATCGACAAGTTCACCATCTCTACAGGTACCGATTATGTGCAGGATCCGACGCTGCCGTACGTCGGGTTGAACTGGGCGATGGGCAGCATGAATATTACGGTGGTGCCTGAGCCAGAAACCTACGCCATGATGCTGGCGGGTCTGGCACTTATGGGTGTGGTTGCACGTCGTCGTCAGAAGCGTTGAGAGCCAAGGTAGGCGAGAGAGTCTAACCAATAAAGCCAGAAAAGCCGGGTTCCGAAAGGAACCCGGCTTTTTTTCGCTTTTCACCTTCGCAATGCCCGGATGACTTCATCCCGGATATTGCTCTGCTCGAACGGCTTGTCACAGATTGCCGAAACCCCCGCTTTTTCGACCGCCGCAAGGCGTCCCTGGTTGTTTTCGCTGGTTACCAGCAGGATCGGGACTTCCGTCTGCCAGCTTTGTGTCCGGATATATTCGACCAGGGCGCGGCCATCCATCTCGGGCATGTTGTAGTCGGTCAGCACAAGGTCGAATATCGTGTCTGCCAGTGCCGTTACTGCGTCCTTGCCGTTTTCAGCCTCGAAAATGTGCCTGATTCCCATTCCTTCAAGCAGGTGACGGATGTAACGGCGTGACATGACACTATCGTCGACCAGCAGCACTCTCAGGTTTTCCACTTCCTCATCGAGCTCCTGCTCTTCCAGGGGGGCGATCTGTTCGAGAACGGAGGTGAGCGCGCGCTGTATCTGTTCAATCGCAAAAGGTTTCGCGATGATGCAGCATGCACCGGACTGACGCACCGGTTCGAGTACCTGCGGGCGGGTTTCACTGGAAATCAGGATGAACGGAATCCATTCCAGCGAAGAATTGGTACGCATGGCGCAAACAAGTTCCGTGCCGGCCATGTCCGGCAAATAGAAGGCGCTGATGACGACATCGGGGGGCGAATCACGCATTTCAGACAGCGCTTCGTTCGCTTTGTCAAAGCTGCGTATTTGGCGCACGCCCAGTTTTTCGAGCATGTGCACGACCAACTGCGCCTGCATCGACGAAGGTTCCACCAGATAAATCTTCAGGCTGCTGAAAGGTGTCGTAGGCATTATGCTGTTCTCCGCATGAACACGGCAAAACGCAGCCCCCGGCATGAATTGCGAGGGTTACGGCGGTGTTCATTGTAGGGGTAGCCTGCGCAATGAATGCGAGGAATAGTTGCTTGTTCCTTGCGCCTTTCCGGGCATGAGAAAGGAAGCGCGGGTTTCATGTTTCCCCGAGGGACAGGAATTGAATACACTTGTAAGACTTATGAATTTAATCCTCTCCCATCGTCATTACATTCCTGCCCCATGAAAACACTCGACGCCGCCCATGAGGCAAGAATGGACTTGCAGGCTATTCGCCGCGATCTGCACGCCCATCCTGAACCAGCTTTTTGCGAAACGCGAACGTCGGATGTCATTGCGCGCGAGTTGTCCGCACTGGGAATCGAGACACATCGTGGCTTGGGCAAAACCGGCGTGGTTGGGGTGCTGGGCACAGGCCGTGGCGAGCGGGCAATCGGCTTGCGGGCCGACATGGATGCGTTGCCGATTACCGAAGCCAACTGCTTTGCCCATCGTTCTGTATTTGATGGCTGCATGCACGCCTGTGGTCACGACGGCCATACCGCAATGTTGTTGGGCGCGGCAAGACTGCTTGCTGCTTCACGCGATTTCGATGGAACCGTGTACCTGATTTTTCAACCGGCGGAAGAGAGCAGCGGCGGCGCGCGGGTCATGATTGAAGACGGCCTCTTCGAGCGGTTCCCGATGGATGCGATTTACGGCATGCACAACTGGCCGGGGCTGCCCGCCGGAGAATTCGCCGTGCATAACGGGGCGGTCATGGCAGGAACGGATCGCTTCGACATTTGCATCCGGGGGGTTGGCGGGCACGCGGCCATGCCGCATCTGGCCGTCGATCCCATTTACGCCGGGGTTACGCTGGTACAGGCCATACAAAGCGTCGTATCGCGCTCGCTCGATCCTTTCGATGCCTCCGTGGTTTCCGTCACCTGCTTTCACGCGGGCGACGCCTACAACGTTCTGCCCGGTCAGGCGGAGCTATCCGGAACCCTGCGCAGTTTCTCCGAAGACGTGCGGCAGAAGGCACTTGCGCGGCTGGGTGAATTATGCGCAGGTCTTTCTGCGGCTTTCGGCGTGGAAGCCGATTTCTCGGCGCGTGGCGACAGCTATCCGCCGACGATCAATACTGTCGATGAGACTGCGTACTGCTTGCAAGCTGCTGCCGCAGTCGTAGGGCGTGAACATGTGCGTACCAGTGAGCGCCCGAGCATGGGAGCGGAGGATTTCTCCTTTTATCTCCAGCACAAACCCGGCGCCTACGTATGGATAGGCAGTGACCCGGCCGGAAGCGAACCCGGCAGTTGCGCGGGGCTGCATAATCCGGCCTACGATTTCAACGACGACATTCTTCCCATCGGAGTCGCGTATTGGGTGGAACTTGTCCGGCAAGTACTGGGGCGAGGCGTTCGGTGAAATACCACCCAAAGCACTGACGTAAGATATGCTGATAGGCTTTTTATGACTCGTCGCTTTATGCGAGTCAGGTCATGCCTGTGGGTATCCCAGGGCAATCAGGAGAATAAGCGTATCCCGCTTTGAAATGCCCAGCAAACCCTCTACCTCGTGCCACATGACAAGGGGGCCAGTGAGGCAGCAGGCGCCCAGTCCGATGGTTTCAGCGGCCAGCAGCAGACTGAAGGAAGCCATGGCTGCCGAAAGTTCGCCTCCCCAGATCCGATGGGCCCTGTCCCCGGCCAGTTTTTCCAGAAAGACAGGTACCTTGCGGCAACTTACTACTGCCAAGGCTGGAGCCTCACCAAACCAGAAAAAATTCTCACCGTAGCGCGCTGTTTGCTCACGAACAAAAGGCGAGGGGATACTTTGGCAAAAAGCGATAAAAGCTTCCTGCCCCCGCTTGGCCAGATTTCGTATGGCGGCCCTGTCCGTGACGAAGCGGCACTGTATACCCCGCCTCCCTCCGCCGCCTGCCTGGGGGGCAAGTGCAAAGGCATCGGAGAGACTTTGCAGCGCTTTCTCATCCACCGGATCCGGGGCAAAGGAACGGCAAGAGTGGCGGCTTTCCAAAAGCGCCATGAGCGCATCGTAGTTTTCTGTCACAGCAACGTGCCTCCGTTTTCTGGCGAAGATACTATAATCCAGGCCGTTCACCCAATTTCATCCAGAGACCTCTCATGCTCGACATTTCCCTGATACGTAACGATACCCAAACCGTTCGCACCGCGCTCCTGAAGCGCCTCGATGAAGTCGATCTGGAATCCATCATCAAGCTCGACGAAACCCGTCGAGCCTGCATTGAAAGCCTGGAGAACCTGCAAGCTGAGCGCAACCGGTTATCCAAGGAAATCGGCCAGATCAGGCAGCAAGGCGGTAACGCCGACGCGCAGCAGAGCCGGATCGGCGAGATCCGCGAGGAACTCACCGAGCGGGAGTTAAAACTCGCTGCGGTCAGCGCCGAATTCCAGGATCGCATGGCGGAACTGCCCAATTTGCCGGTCGACATCGTGCCGCCCGGCGGCAAGGAAGCGAATCAGGTGGTCAAAGTCTGGGGCGAAAAACCCGATCTCGGCAACGATCCGCTCGATCACGTCGAACTCTGCAAGCGGCTGCGTCTGGTTGACTTCGAGCGCGGCACGAAACTCAGCGGTTCCGGTTTCTGGGTCTATACCGGCGCTGGTGCAGCGCTGGAATGGGCGCTCATCAACTACTTCTGTCAAACGCATTACCAGGACGGCTACACCTTCCTGTTGCCACCGCACATGTTGCTGCCCGAATGCGGTTACGCGGCCGGGCAGTTTCCCAAGTTTGCGGATGACGTGTTTCACATCTCCAGCGAGAGCAGCGATCGCGGCCTGTTCCTGCTGCCGACCTCGGAAACCGCAATCCTGAACTTTTTCCGCGACGAAATCCTTGAGTACGACCAACTGCCATACAAGGCATTTGCCTACACTCCGTGTTATCGCTGCGAGCCGGGCGGTTACCGTTCCGAGGAGCGCGGTACAGTGCGCGGCCATCAGTTCAACAAGGTGGAGATGTTTCAGTTCTGCACCGAAGACCAGTGGGAAGAAGCCCTCGCTGAATTGGTGCGCAAAACCGAAACACTGGTCGAGGGACTGGGTCTGCATTACCGCACTTCGCTACTCGCGGCCAAAGACGCCGGTGCGTCGATGCGCCTGACCTACGACGTCGAGGTCTGGCTGCCGAGCATCGGCATGTACAAGGAGGTTTCCTCGGCGTCCTATGCGGGTGATTTTCAGGCACGCCGCGCGAAGATCCGCTATCGGCCGGAAAACGGCAGCAAGACTCGCCTGGTGCATACGCTGAATGCTTCGGGGCTGGCGACCAGCCGCGTGTTGCCTGCGCTGCTGGAGCAATGCCAGCAGCCGGATGGTTCGGTTCGCGTGCCGGAACCGCTGCGTCCCTGGCTGGGGCGGGATGTTATTTGTTTGTGAGGCGTAAACAAGCCAGATCAATCGCTTGGATGATCTGGCTTTTTTGTATTGGTCGGGGAAAGAGGATTCGAACCTCCGGCCCCTGCGTCCCGAACGCAGTGCTCTACCAGGCTGAGCTATTCCCCGAAAATCTTTGACCAGCCCGAAAGCTGGTCAGTAACACCTTGCAACAGCAAAGCCGGATAATTCTAGCAAGGCATCCTTGAAAATGGAAGCAGGTAGAACCTGAAGCGCAGCTACCGCCATATCGGCTTCGGCGCGGGCGTACTCGCGGGTGAAGTCCAGTGCACGGGTGGTCTGAATGGCTTCGAGCACGGCGGGAAAGTCTTCCCGCCCCCCGCT
This sequence comes from Azoarcus sp., assembly GCA_031285365.1. Classification (GTDB taxonomy): domain Bacteria; phylum Pseudomonadota; class Gammaproteobacteria; order Burkholderiales; family Rhodocyclaceae; genus WRNU01. The sequence continues at coordinate 4,072 of JAITWP010000294.1, read as the reverse complement.
CTCGATAGCATGGCGTACGCGCGCGACCTGCTCCGGTGTGCCGTGCTGCATGGCGTGGATGAGTGGCAAGGTGGGTTTACCTTCCGCCAGATCGTCGCCAAGGTGCTTCCCGGTCTCGGACACGTCGGCGGAGTAATCGAGCACGTCGTCGATGATCTGGAAGGCTGTGCCGAGGCGCATGCCGAAATCTGCCATCGCCTGTTCGATCTCCGGGGAGGCTCCAGCAATAATGGCGCCAAGCCGGGCGGCAGCTTCGAAAAGTTTGGCGGTCTTGCAGCGGATAACCTGTAAATATCCCTCTACGGTGACGTCGGCGTCGTGACAGTTGAGCAGTTGCAGCACTTCACCTTCGGCAATGACGTTGGTGGCATCGGCGAGCACTCGCATTACGCGCATGCTGTCGATATTGACCATCATCTGAAAGGAGCGGGAATAGAGAAAATCGCCTACGAGCACGGAAGCGGCGTTGCCGAACAGGGCATTGGCGGTTTTGTTGCCCCGGCGCAGGTCGGATTCGTCGACGACATCGTCGTGCAGCAGGGTGGAGGTGTGGATGAATTCGACGATGGTTGCCAGTTCATGGTGTTGGCGTCCCTGATAGCCGAGCGCGTTGGCAGCGAAGAGCACCAGGGCGGGCCGCAGGCGCTTGCCGCCGCTATGGATGATGTACTCGGCGACCTGACGAATCAGGACTACGTCAGAATGAAGCCTCTCGCGGATGAGAGCATCCACTGCTTTCATGTCGGTGGCGATGGGAGCAAGTATCTCCAGCGTGGGCAAGATGGCGACCCCCCAAAATTGGCCGATGGTACGCAGCCCTCCTGAACTGGTCAAGAAAAACAGCCAAGGGGTAAATTGCCCCTTGGCTGTTTGATGGGCTTCCGATTCGCAGCATGGGCGTGGATGAGACCACGCCCAGTGCCGTAGTTTACCTGCTCAGACGCGCAACGGCGTCGTCGAGGGCTGCCTTGGCGCTCTTGCGACCGGCCCACACCTGATCAAGTTCTTCTTCGATGATGCGACGTGCAGATTCGCGTTCAAGCGCGGCTTGAATTGCGGAATTGGCCGTAACCGGCTTGTTGGTCAATTGTCCGATGGCAACCTTGATGTTTTCCAGGCTGTCACCGAGAAGCGTGGTTTCCGATGCGAAAATCCCAGCCCTGCTCAGGGGCAGATAGCCAGCATCACGCTGCCAGTGGATCTGGTTTTCGGGTTGCAGCCAGAAGCTGATGAAATTCGCCACGGCCCGGTTTTCGGCAGCCTTATTGCTTGCTGCTATCCAGAGCGATGAACCGCTGGCCAGGGTGTTTTGGGGCGCACCGGGGGCATCATCTATGTAGGGCAGGCGGGTGACACCGACATCGAGTCCAGCACGCTGATGGAAATAGGCCCAGCTATCGGAGGGGCCGATGAATATCGAACATTCGCCCTTGGCGAAACGTTCTTCGCCTTCAGCCCGATCCCTGTAGACCTTCATCAGGTTGGCGCGATTCCAGCTTGCCATGAGAGAAACATATTTGACATGGAAAAGACCATTGAAGATGGCCTGTTTGCCCTTGTACACGGGGATGTTATCCCAGGCCGAAACGTTTTCGATCAGCACCCGCGCGGGTTCGACAAGTGTGACCGGGCAGTGGGAACCGCCTGCCGCCAGTTTTCCAAGGGTGGTTTGCAGGCTGGCCCAGGTTGCAACGGAGGGAGCTTCCGTATTGAGCCCGGCTCGCTTGAAGTGGGCGCGGTTGAAATAGAGCACCGGCGTGCTCAAGCCAACCGGCAGGGCCAGTAATTGACCATTCGCGTTGACGGGCTTGCGCGTCATCATCGCCGCAGGCTTGACGACGGGCATCGTCACTTTCGCTTCTTTCATGAGCGCGAACAGCGGCTTGTAACGTGGCTGCTTGCCCATGAGAAACGCTTCTTCATCCGCACCGCCGAGAATCATCATGTGCGGCGTTTTGGCTGCCTGCCAACTGCTTTCGACGAGTGCTACCTGGGAATTTGTGCTCTGGGCATTGAAACGATCAACCAGCTCTTGCAGAGCCTTTACGCGTGATGGCGGTAGCTGATGGGAAAGTTCGATTTGCAGGGGCTCTCCAGTGGGCTGTTCTGCCTTGGCGGCAGCGGGAGCTTTCGTCGCGGGAGCCTTCTTGGTTGCAGCAGCAGGAGCTTTGCTGGGCTTTTTCCCTTGTTGGGCAGCGGCGGGCATGGCCAGCACCATGCTGGCCCCAATGGCACAAACAAGGGCTGTGCGACCAATACTCTGGATGAGTGTACTCATGAATGCTCCCTTTATAGTAGTAACAAAAAAAGCGAATAACAATTATAGGAGGTCAGAGAGGGAACATCCAAAAAAAACGCACAATGAATGCTGCTTTTGTTGCAATTCGTTCCTTCATATGAGTCCTGTGTGGAGGTGTCATGTAGAAATCAACTGAAACCTCGATATCGTCGATTCGATGCTCAAGTTTTGAAGTGCGGCTGTCGATAACGGATGTGGGTTCACTTTTGTCATCCATCCTGACATGCGCAAGACTATTTGTTTCGTTCTCGTGGGCGCGATGCTGTTCCTGTCTGCTTGCGACAGGGTTGCCGATCTGCTCGAAATGCCCAATCCGGCCAGGGAAACCGCCGATGCGGAAGCTATCGGCAGCGCCTGTAGACAGACAGGGCGATCCATCGAAGACTGCTATGTACTCAATCCCAGCTCGCAGAAAGCAGCTGTTTTTGCGGGCTGGAAGTCGATGAACGATTACATGCTGGAGCGCAACCTCAAGGAAGTGCCATCGGTGGTATCGCCCGCCGAAGCGCTTGCGCCTCGGCTTGCCAATGAACCGACCCAGCCCACGGCAATCACCATCAATGCCGCGCAACCGCAAGTGGCCGCACATTGAGTGAGCACATCACTCTCCCGGAGCGGCTCCGCAGAGGGTCGGGGAATGCGCGGATGTGTAGTGTGTATAATCCCCGCTTTCCATCCGAACCCCGTCGTTTGCCCGATACCAGTACGGGCGCCCGGCCTGAGCAACGAACCCCATGAACTTTGCCGAACTCGGCCTTATTCCAGAACTTCTCCAGGCCGTTGCCGACGCGGGTTATACCGAACCCACCCCGATCCAGCAGCAGGCCATTCCCGTCATTCTCGGCGGGCTGGATGTCATGGGAGGCGCGCAGACCGGCACGGGCAAGACGGCGGGATTCACCCTGCCGCTGTTGCAGCGCCTCGCGCGTCACGCCAATACCAGCGCATCGCCCGCCCGGCATCCGGTGCGCGCGTTGATCCTCGCCCCGACCCGCGAACTGGCGATGCAGGTCTACGAGTCGGTCACGGTCTATGGCCGCCATCTGAACCTGCGCGCCACCTGCATTTACGGTGGCGTCGACATGAACGCACAAATGCAGGAATTGCGCCGTGGCGTCGAGATCGTGATTGCCACGCCGGGACGGTTGCTCGATCACGTGCAGCAAAAGATGGTTCATTTCACACAGGTTGAAGTGTTGGTGCTGGATGAAGCCGACCGCATGCTCGACATGGGTTTCATCCCGGATATCCGCCGCATCCTGGAGCTGCTGCCGACGAACCGGCAAAGCCTGCTTTTTTCCGCCACCTTTTCGGAAGAAATCCGCAAGCTCGCCGACCGGATGCTGAAAAACCCGAAGCTGATCGAGGTGGCCCGCCGCAACACGGTCTCGGAAACGATCACCCATGTGGTGCATCCGGTGAGCGCGGGCATGAAACGCAACCTGCTTGTCCATTTGCTGCGTCACAAGCCGGACATGCAGATGCTGGTGTTCGTCGATACGAAGATCGGCTGTGGTCGGCTTGCCCACTTCCTGACGCGCAATGGCATCTTGGCCGATGCCATCCACGGAGATAAAAGCCAGCAACAACGCACGGAAACCCTGGAGGCGTTCAAGACGGCCCGCTTGCGTGTATTGGTGGCCACCGACGTTGCCGCTCGTGGCCTGGACATCGACGATTTGCCCTGCGTCATCAATTTCGAGTTGCCGCATACCGCCGAAGATTACGTCCACCGCATCGGGCGCACGGGGCGTGCCGGCAACAAGGGCCGCG
>JAITWP010000292.1 GCA_031285365.1 Azoarcus sp. | reverse complement strand
GTGCACCGTCGGAATCACGGTCGCCGCCCGCGAACATGCACACGGGCAAGCGGTGGGCGGAAGAAGCAATATCGATCCAGTCGATGCGCAGATTGGTCTGCCCGGCACGCGGACGGGGTTCGATGAGAAAAGCGCCCGCACCGTCGGAAAGCATCCAGCGCAGAAAATCCTTCTCGAACGCAATGTTTGGTTGAGCGGAGAGCGCCTCGACGCTGATGGCACTTTCCACGGAGAAATGTTCTGCCCGCAAAATCGCAGATGACAGCTCGGAGCCTGTTGCTACTGCATTTTCCGACTCTTTTCCCTTTACCGCGAGCCAGGCGTATTTGAGTGCGGTGAGACCCGACAGGCAGACGCCTGCGGTTGAAACGACCTCGCAGGCGGAATTGCCCAGTTCGCCATGGACCATGATGCTGTGATTGGGGATGGTCTGGTCGGGCATGGATGTTCCGGTGACGAGGCAACGGAGGCTGTCGAGCGCGAAACCGCTACTCTGCGCAAGGGCGCGAATCGCTTCTGCGGTGAGGCTGGCGTTGGTGTGCGTGGGTAAACCGTTTGTCGGGTCGATCGCGTAATGGCGGCTTTTGATGCCGTTCTGGCGCAGGACGATGGGCCGGGCGCGCGAGGGCCTGCCTCCGATCTGGCCAAGAATGGTTTCGATGGATTCGTTATCGACCGGTGCGTTGGGTAGGGCCACTGCCGTAGCAGTGATGAAGGCTTCACTCATGGGGTCATGCGCGTGCCATCCGCGCCCGAAGGTTGTTCGAAATGATGAATGATCGCTGCGGTGCGGCGGGCGAACAGCGGCGCGATCAGACGTTGCAGGACAAGATGAAGCGGCACGATGGTAAGAATAATGGTAATGAGATAGATGCAAAACAGGATCAGCGCCGGAATTCGACGCCGTTGCCCGGCGCGCCCGAAAAGACGGACGAAACCCGACCATACCTGAAAGGCGCGCCGGGCGGTACGTTCGGACATGGCTAGATGAGGCGTGACCTTGACTGCGCGTAGCCCCTTCAGCATGGGCTGCCCGTTCCTTTCCTCGTCGCGGGCGAGTGCCTCGGTCAGCGCCATGCCGAATCTTGCCACCTCTGCTGTTTGCCGGGCGTTGATTCCGGCAGGTGGCATACCGAGGAAACGGTCGCGCCGTCCCGTGAGCATCCAGCGTGGCGTGGTGATGAAAGTCAGTAACGATGGGGACTCGTCGGTCAGTGCGACATGGTCGACAAGGCGTCCTCCTGCTTCTGCAACCAGCTTTTTCAGCGTATCGAACGCGGAAAACCACATGTTGCGGCAGGCCACCAGACTGATGACCGGCTTCCCGGCGAGCAGGCGGCTTGCTTCAGTGCTTTGCAGGAAAGCGGTCATGGGTTGCGATGGAGAGAGATACCAGACCGTCCAGGCGAGAATCACCAGATCAAACTCTGCATCATCCGGGATTGCAAGAGGACCATTGGGACGTGGATCGAGGCGCACCGACTCCGGAAATGCGTCGAGAAAAGCAAAAAACGGCCAGGGAAACGGAAAGGCCGGTTCTGGCCGCAACACTTCATGATGAATCCTGATTTCTTCCGTTTCCAACGGACGTGCCAAGGCAACGACAATATCGGCAAGCTGCCCGCTCTGGGAGTAGGAAACGATGAGGACGTTTTTCACCAATCATCCGCGTCCGATAAGTTACACCACCGCTTCCTGTTTCTGCTCCTTCGTCTTGGCAAATTGCTTGCGCGATACCCCGAGCCACATCGCGAGCGGACTGGCGACGAGTACGGAAGAGTAGATGCCGAAGCAGATGCCGATGGTGAGCGCGACCGCGAAGTAATGGAGGGCTTCGCCACCGAAAAACAGCATGGAGAGCACCATCATTTGGGTGGATCCGTGAGTGATTACGGTACGGGAGATGGTGCGGGTAATGGCGTGATTGATTACTTCGGGAGTGCTCATGTCGCGTCGCTTGCGGAAAACTTCACGCACACGGTCGAATACGATGACGGCTTCATTGATGGAGTAACCCATCACAGCCAGCACCGCCGCCAGCACCGCCAGCGAGAATTCCCACTGGAAAAGGGCGAAGAAACCCAGGATGATGATAACGTCGTGAAAGTTGGCGACGGCGGTGGCGACGGCAAAGCGCCATTCAAAGCGCATTGCAAGATAGAGCATGATGCCGATGATGACCACCAACAGGGCCATTGCGCCGTTAGCGGCGAGTTCCTTACCAACTTGCGGGCCAACGAATTCCACTCGCCGTATGGAGGCTTCCGGCCCTTCGATTTTTGTGAGTGCCTCCTTTACATGATCCCCCACTCTGGATAGTTCAATGTCACCACGGTTGGGCAGACGGATAAGAACGTCGCGGGATGAGCCAAAATGCTGTACCTGAGCTTCGGGATAACCACCATCGGCAAGTGCCTTGCGCAGGGGTTCGAGCGGGATGGTTTCGGCATAGCTGACTTCGACCAACGTGCCTCCGGTGAATTCGACCGACAGATTCAGACCACGGTAAGCGAGAAAAAACACCGCCAGCGCGAAAAACGTCACCGAAATGACGTTGAAGACCGCTGCATAGCGCATGAACGGGATGTCTTTCTTGATGCGGAAAAATTCCATGATGATGTATTCCTTGCTCTGGCCGATCAGGTTTCAGTCGTGGACGGTTTCCACACCTGTCCGATGGAGAGCGCTTCGAGCTTGCGGCGGCGGCCGTAGATGAAGTTGACGAGCATTCGGGAGACGAGAATGGCACTGAACATCGAAGTAAGGACGCCGAGACAGTGCACCACGGCAAAGCCCCGGACCGGCCCGGAACCAAAGATCAGCAGCGCGACGGCTGCGATCAGGGTGGTGACGTTGGAGTCGAGAATAGTGGCCCAGGCGCGCTCGTAGCCTGCGGTGATGGCAATCTGCGGGGTGCTGCCATTTCGCAATTCTTCCCGGATGCGCTCGTTGATGAGCACGTTGGAGTCGATGGCCATGCCCAGGGTGAGCGCCATCGCGGCAATGCCCGGCAGAGTCAGGGTGGCTTGCAGCAGCGAGAGCAGCCCGACCAGCAGTAGCAGGTTGGTAGCGAGCGCGATGGAAGAAACCACCCCGAAAAGCATGTAATACACGCACATGAACACGACGATGGCGACAAAACCCCAGAGCGTGGCGTTGAAACCCTTCTCGATGTTATCGGCTCCAAGGTTCGGGCCGACGGTGCGCTCCTCGATGATTTCCATGGGGGCGGCCAGTGCGCCCGCGCGCAGCAGCAAGGCTACCTTGTTGGCTTCACCGGTGGTCATACTGCCGGAAATCTGAACTCGTCCGCCGCCGATCTCGGTACGGATGACCGGAGCGGTTACGACCTCGCCTTTGCCTTTTTCGACCAGTACGATGGCCATGTGTTTGCCGACGTTGACGCGGGTGAGTTCGTGGAATTTCTTCGTTCCTACGCTGTTCAGGGTGAGGTGCACCGCTGGCTGGCTGTTTTCGTCGAAACCGGCCTGTGCGTCGGTGAGGTTCTCGCCGGTGAGTTCGACCTGTTTGCGAAGCAAGAGAGGCATGCCCATGTCGGCTGCATCTTCCGGTTGCCCGGCTTTGCTGCGACGGCTGGCGCGGCGTTCGATGTACAACTCCGTGCCGTAGGGAGCTTGCGCCCGGCCCTCGGCAACGTCAATCGACAGTTGGTCGCCGGGCACGCCTTCGACCATGCGTAGTTCGAGCGTGGCTGTGCGCCCCAGAATATCCTTGGCCTTGGCGACATCCTGTATCCCTGGCAGTTGCACGACGATGCGCTCGGCGCCTTGTTGCTGGATCACGGGTTCGGCCACACCCAGTTCATTGATGCGATTGTGCAGGGTGTTGATGTTCTGCCTGACGGCAAATTCGCGAATGCTTTGTTGGGCTTGCGGGCTCAGGCTGGCAATGAGTTGGAAGCTGTCACTGCCCGCATCGCGTTCGGTCAGTTGCAGGTCGCTGTCGAAAGACCGGATCGCAGCGCGCGCCGCGTCGCGCTGGGCAGCCTCACGGAAGCGCAGTACGACGGTGTTGCCTTCGCGGGCGACACCCGCGTGGCGCACGTTCTTGTCGCGTAATTGGCTGCGCAGATCGCCGGCGACGGTGTCCAGCCGTCGGGTGATTGCGCCGGGCATGTCGACTTCCAGCAGGAAGTGCACGCCGCCGCGCAGATCCAGCCCCAGATACATCGGCAGGGCGTTGATGCTGGTGAGCCACTGCGGGGAATTCGGCAGCAGATTGAGCGCCACGATGTAGGAGGGATCCTGCTTGTTGGGGTTGAATCTGTCCTCGATGAGATCCCTGGCGCGCCCCTGGATGTCGGTATCGGCAAAACGCACGCGTATTCCGGTGTGGTCCGAGAAAATTCCCCTGTGCTCGATTCCGGCATCCTTGAGCGCTTTTTCGATGCGCGCACTGTCAGCAATGGGGTCGATATCCAGCGTGGGTTTGCCGCTCGAAACCTGTACGGCAGGGGCTTCGCCGAAAAAGTTCGGCAAGGTGTAAAGCAGTCCCCAGAACAGGATGGTGATAATGAAAATATTTTTCCAGAGGGGATAGCGGTTCATGGTCGGCAGTTTGGCGGGAAAGTAGCGTGCAATTTCCCACTCTCCGGGTCATTGCCCGGAGAATGGGGATGGGATCAGAGGGTTTTCAGCGTCCCCTTGGGCAGCACGGCGGTGATGGTTTGTTTTTGTACGTTGACGACGGTGTTGGAGGCGATTTCGACCTGGACGAAATTGTCGCCCACTTCCGTAACCTTGCCTGCGATACCGCCGCCGGTGATGACTTCATCCCCTTTGGAGAGGGCATCAACCATGGATCGGTGTTCCTTGGAGCGCTTCATTTGGGGGCGGATCATCAGGAAGTACAGCACCGCGATCATCAGGATAAAGGGCAGGAAAGCGCCCAGGCCGCCGGTCCCCGCGGCGGCATCGGCCGCCTGAGCGTATGCGTTGGAAATCAGCACGTCGTTACTCCAAAAGTTGTGTAAAACGACCAATTATATCAGCAGCTTTGGGGCTGTGGTCTTACTCGGAGCGCAGGGCATCAACAACATTCAGGCGCGCCGCGTGTCGTGCCGGCAGCACGCCGGCAGCAAGTCCGATGAAGGCGGAGAAGATTTCAGCGGCAATCACGAATGACCAGGGTATCGTGACCGGGAATGAGGGCAGGAGAAGGCCCACCAGCAGGGCCAGTCCGATTCCGACCGAAAGCCCGAGCAACCCGCCAATCGCGGCCAGTGCCACCGCTTCGGCGAGAAAGAGGGTGAGGATGGTGTTGCGGCGTGCGCCCAGCGCCATCAACAAACCGATTTCGCGTGTGCGTTCGGGGCCGTGGGTATCGTCACCATCATGACCATCGCCGTCACCGAACG
>JAITWP010000097.1 GCA_031285365.1 Azoarcus sp. | reverse complement strand
CAAAGCCAGAATGACCTCTGGTGTTTTCCCGGCGTTTATCCCGGCGTTTATCCCGGCGTTTATCCCGGCGGTTGGTTCCGACTTGGTGCCATCTGACGTGTTCTTCCCCGGCGTTTTTTACGTCACCAAGCCAATTTTTGAATCAGCAGGCCACCCCCGCGCCGCCCGCGCCGCCGTCACATCAAACGTCAGCACCACCGCCCCGGCTCGCACCGTGATTACCGGCGGTTCCAAGCCCTGCTCACGCATCAGCCGCGCGATTTTCTGCGTGCCGCGCCCCCAGGTTTCAATGATGCCGCGCCGATAGAACGCCTGCGCGATCAGCGGATTCCACGGCTTCGATTCGTGCTCGTGCTGCAATTTTTCAGGCGTCAGGCCGAAGTGCAGATCGCCAATGGAGATGATTTCCAGCCGGTCGTCGTACAAGGCCACGTTCACCGAGCCAGCACCCGTCGCGTAGTCCCGATGAACGATGGCATTTGCCAATGCCTCGCGCAGGGCTTCCACCGGAAACAGCGGAATATCCTCGCGTTCCATGCGGTCGGGCAGAATGCGGCTGGCAATCGGCATCGACTCGATCAGAAAACGCTCGGCCCGCCGCATCAGCACAAAAGCATTGCCGAAGAACTGCCGGTTATCCAGAAACTCATCGCGCGTGGTGCCCTTGAAGCGCGCCACCCTCAGCAGCAGTTGCGGAAAGTCATGCAGGATGTCTTCATCTTTGCAAAACAGCACGACGGCGGCCCGCGTTAAGCGGCCATCGTTCGTCAGCAGCCGCATCCCTCGCAGAATATCCAGCGGCTCCCGAGTCTCGGGGTCATCCATGCGGCCCCGGCGGATGGCTTCATTGAGCGTTTGAATGATTTCGCGCTCACTCAGCCGCGACACGTCCCAGCCTTTGGCGAGCTGGTTCTCCCAACGCTCGTGCGCGTGCAGTTCTTCGAGCAGCAGGCGTTGATAGGTTTCACGCGGCATGACCCGCGTGGTGTTCAGCACCCGCTCGTAGGGTACGCCGCGATAGCTGATGACTCGTGAATTACGCGGCACACTCACGTTCAATATTTCCAGACCAGAATCGAGAGCGATGCGTTCTACGGCTGGAAACACTGGCGGCTCGAAGTTCTGGAACTCCTGGGCCAGTTCCTCCAGCGTGCGGTCACTGACAGATTGTCCGACCGCCTTGCCTGCGGGCGTCACACCGAACAGCACACGACCGCCTTCACCGTTGGCGAAGGCGCAGAGCGTGCGGCAACCCCGCTCTTTCTCTGCGGTGGATTTCTTAAATTCGAGGGTGGCGGATTCGCCGGAAGTAAGATCGACCTTGACAATCGCGGCCATCAGGCTGCTCCAGACGCAAGCCCAAGAACGAACCGCGCTCGTTCACGCCGAAGCATTTCGTATGGACTGATGCAGGTCAGCCCCAACCCGATACAGGCGTTGGGTATCTTGATCTTGCGAGTCGAATCCGAAGGCACCTCGTGGGTCACGACTACAAAATTATGCGCCAGTGCATGAGCGACCAACCAGTAATCCGCAACCTGAAGAAACGTCGAAATGGCCGCTGCTTCATAGGTTTGATCGGTTGCCCAGGCGCTTACACGACCCAATGCGGGCATGACTGGATCATCTGGTGGCAGAAAGAAGCCTCTACCGCGTGCGGTCGCCCAGTCAGAAAGCTCGTCACCGCCAGCCTGCAATTCATCGCCGACCTTATCGATGCTAGCGACACGACCAGCGGCATTCTGCGCGATAAGCCACTCCCAGAATGCCGGGCAAAAATCGAATCCGTAATGCAGGTTCTTCGCCTGAATGAAGATGTTTGTATCGAGCAGAAAGCGGGTCATAGCATCATCCCCACTTCACGACCGATATTGTTAAACGTCGCTGTATTCGATACCCCAAGCATCCGGAAAGCATCGCGATAGAGTGTCTGACCCTCCAGCGTACTTTCGACGAGTGCGCGCGCGAATCGCCGTCCGACTCTCGCCAGAGTCGTGCGGTAGAAATTGCCGCCCGCCCCCGCGCTGGCTAGCGCGCGCAGGCGCGCACGCTCGCTCGCCCACGCGCGATCAAAGGCCGAGCGAGTAAGCACACCCGCGTCAAACAGTCTTCGGAGAATCACGAGCGTACTGACTTTGAAGTGCCGAGCCAGACGCGGCAGGGACTGGTCAAGCGATTCATTCGACCGTAGCTCGGGGCGCAATGCCATGAGGGGTACCAGCAATTCGGCCGCGACCGCATTACACCAGACCTCTTCACGGCGATGGCCTTTAAGGGGTGCTGCACTGGCATCCGACACCGCCGACGTTCCGAGCCAGATATGAGCTAGTTCATGTGCCAATGTGAACATTTGTCCGGATTTTGTGTCCGCCCCATTAATGAAGACCAGCGGCGCATACTTGTCGGCAAGGGCGAAGCCACGAAACTCGTCGGGATCAAGGACACGGCGGTTATTGCTCAGCACGACTCCGCTCACCATGACCAAAACACCGACCTCTTCGGCCTGCCCAACAAATAGCCGCAATGCCTCTTCCCAAGTCCGACAATTGGCCCGGGCCGCCAGATCAAAACCGAGTGCTTGTGCCATACGAGCAGCAACATCTTTCGGGCTTTCGCCAAGATCAGCGCTGCTGACATAGGCAGCTTCAGGTCG
>JAITWP010000191.1 GCA_031285365.1 Azoarcus sp. | reverse complement strand
CTTGTTTCCGGGGCATCATAGCCTCCCTGTATAGAGGAAAGTAATAGTGATCCTTAACCGTCTGGACATTTAGCAATATCCGAGCCAATATTTGTAACTACTTGATCTTAATATATTGTCTATACCATGTAAGGCACCATTTGCGATCAGTTGTAAAAAAAACCGACACTACCGATCAGGTATTTCATTTTTCGTTCTGACGTGAGCATCCCGGGGCAGGGATCAGATTCATCGCCATTTCTGGCGAGACAACCTTCAGGGCGGGAAACACCATAAGTCGGTACGAACTGGCCTTTTATCCTGACCTGCATCGGCTACAATCGCTGATGACAGGCGACATAAGGGTTCGAGAGAGATAAATGCCGAAAACAGAAGTGGAGATCATCAACAAACTGGGACTGCACGCGCGCGCCTCGGCAAAGCTCGCGCGACTGGCAAACAGTTTCGTTTCCGAAGTCTGGCTGGAACGCAATGAACGCCGGGTCAGCGCAAAAAGCGTCATGGGATTGATGATGCTCGCCGCCACCCAGGGCGCCACGCTCACCATCGAAACCGTGGGCAGGGATGCCGACGAAGCGATGGATCGCATTGTTGAACTGATCGCCAACCGCTTTGGCGAAGAAGAATGACCACGAGGAGGGTGTCACGATGAGTTTCACCATACATGGCCTGCCGGTTTCCCAGGGCATCGCCATCGGCCACGCGCACCTGGTTTCGCACGCGCTGCTCGAAGTCAATCATTACCAGATCGCGGCACGCCATATCAAAGCCGAGCTCGAACGTTTCGACAACGCCGTCACTTCCGTAGAAGCCGAACTGCTCAACTTGAAAGCTTCGGCAGCCACCGCCCAACCGCATAGCGAAGTAGGCGCATTCATCGACCTGCAACGCATGATGCTGGAAGACCCCGTGCTGGTCGAGGCCGCGCGCAACAAGATCAAGGAGCATCACTACAACGCCGAATGGGCGCTGGTACAGCAAATGGAATCGGTGGTGGAACAGTTCCGCCAGATCGAAGACCCTTACCTGCGCGAGCGAAAGGCCGATGTGGTGCAGGTCGTCGAGCGGCTGGTGAAGGCGCTGCTTGGCGATCCCGGCCCACTCCCCCCAAAGCGCAAGGACAAATTCGGAACCGTCATCGTCGCCCACGACCTGTCCCCGGCAGACACCATCGGCTTCAGGGATCACATTGCGGGATTCATCACGGACATCGGCGGCCCCACAAGCCATACGGCCATCGTAGCCCGCAACCTGGGCATTCCGGCGGTCGTGGGGCTGCGCCACATCCGCAACCTGTTGCGCGCCAACGAGCTCATCATCGTCGATGGCACGCGCGGCATTGCCATCGTCGACCCCGACGAATCCGTCGTCGAAGAATACATGTTGCGCCGCGCCTCGCTGGAACTGGAGCGTTCCAAACTCAAGCGCCTGCGCGACACTCCGGCAGCCACCCTTGGCGGCGAAATCATCCAGTTGCTGGCCAACATCAGCGGCCCGCAGGACATGCCCCAGATCAAGGACATCAACGCCGACGGCGTGGGCCTGTTCCGTACCGAATTCCTCTTCATCGACCGCGACACCCTGCCCGATGAAGACGAACAATACGAAATCTACCGTTCCGTGGTCAAAGCCGCCTCCGGCAAACCCGTCACGGCGCGCACCTTCGACCTCGGTGCAGACAAAACGCTCGCCGGAAGCAGCCAGAGCGAACCCAACCCGGCCCTTGGTCTGCGTGCGGTACGCTATTCACTGGCCGAACCCAAAATATTCCTCACCCAACTGCGCGCCCTGTTGCGCGCCTCGGCGCACGGCAAGCTTCAAATCATGATTCCGATGCTGATGCACACCGATGAAATCGAACAGACGCTGACTCTCATCGGAAAGGCAAAAGAAGAACTGCGCGAAGAAAAAATCAAATTCAACGAAAAACTGCCCGTCGGCGGTATGGTGGAAGTGCCCGCCGCCGCGCTGGCCTTAGGCATGTTCGTCCGCCATCTCGATTTCCTCTCCATTGGAACCAACGACCTCATCCAGTACACCCTGGCGGTCGACCGTGGAAACGAATCGGTCGTGCGTCTCTACGACCCGCTCCACCCCGCCGTGCTGAAACTCATTTCCAGCACCATCCAGGCGGCGCAACGCGCAGAGCTTCCCGTTTCCGTCTGTGGCGAAATGGCCGGCACCTCCGCCTATACCCTGCTGCTGCTTGGCATGGGACTGCGCAGCTTCTCGATGCACCCGGCCCGCATTCTTGAGATCAAGCAACAAATCCTGCGCGCCGATCTCGCCGAGATCACCCCCAAGGTGCAACGTATTCTCAAGCTCGACGAGCCTGCGCGAATTCGTGAGGCGGTGGAGAAACTGGGGGGGTGAGAAGCTTTTCGCCCTGCATCCTCTACGGCGCTAACTCCGTAGGATGGGTTGAGCGAAGTGTTCGGCCGGGTGACATAGGTAACGGTTGTCTGTAGACATAGGTAACGCTTTTAAGATAGCGGCAGAGCATTTTTCAGAGAGGGTGCGATGCCGTGGAAGGAGA
>JAITWP010000187.1 GCA_031285365.1 Azoarcus sp. | reverse complement strand
CACGGTATCCAGCGAATCCGCGCCCAGATCCGTTACGAACGAAGCCTCATTCCTGATTTCCGCTTCGGCAACACCAAGTTGCTCGGCAACGATCTTCCTGACGCGTTGTTCGATATCGCTCATAAACCAACTCCCATTCTTAGGTGAAAATAACCTCTCTAGTTTACCAGAAAGGCAGGATTGCGCCACTACCGCAAATTTTATGTCGTATACATTCCGCCATTGACATGCAGGGTCGTGCCAGTAATGTAAGCCGCTGCCGGCGAAGCAAGGAATGCCACCGCGCAGGCGATGTCCTCCGGCTTGCCGAGACGGCCCAGCGCGATGTTGCCCACGAGGGCGTCACGCGCCGCCTGCGGGAGCCCCTGGGTCATCTGGGTATCAATGAAGCCCGGCGCCACGCAATTGACGGTGATGTTACGGCTGCCCAGTTCCCGGGCGAGCGAGCGGCTCATCCCCGCCACACCGGCCTTGGAGGCAGCGTAATTGGCCTGCCCCGGATTGCCGGTGCTGCCCACCACTGAAGTGATGTTGATGATGCGGCCCGCGCGCGCCTTCATCATGCCGCGCATCACAAGGCGCGACATCCGAAACACCGCCTTGAGATTGACATCGATGACCGTATCCCATTCCTCGTCCTTCATACGCATGGTGAGGTTGTCGCGGGTAATGCCCGCGTTGTTGACCAGGATGCCGACCGTGCCGAATTCCTTTTCGATTCGAGCGATGGCCTGTTCGCAGGCCGGGGCGTCGGTCACATCAAGCAATATGCCCGTGCCCTTGATCCCGGCAGCCGAAAAAGCCTGGGTCAATTCCGTGGCAGCTTCTTCCGTCATTGCCGTACCGATCACGGTCGCCCCCTGGCGTCCGAGTTCGAACGCCACCTCACGACCAATGCCGCGCATCGCGCCGGTCACCAGCGCAATCTGGCCTTCGAGCGAATAATTCATGTTCATACTCATTTCGTCCCCAATTCCGCCAACATCTGCTCCAGGCTCGCCGCGTCATGCAGCGAACCTCCTTCCACCTCCTTGCTGATCCGCCGTGTCATGGCGGCCAGCACCCTGCCAGGGCCGCATTCAACGACACGGGTCAACCCGCGCTCGGCCATTACCGTCACGGATTCGATCCAGCGTACCGGCGAAAACGCCTGCCGCACGAGTGCGTCACGTATCTTCTCGGGGTCATTCTGAATGACAACATCGACATTGTTGAGCACGTCGATCTCCGGCTTGGAGACAGCCACCGCCATTAACCGCTCGCTCAACCGCTGCGCCGCCGGTTTCATCAGGGCGCAATGGAAAGGCGCAGACACAGGCAGCAGCACTGCGCGCTTCGCACCCTTTCCCGTAGCAAGCGTCATGGCACGCTCCACCGCCGCTCTGGCTCCGGCGATCACGATCTGCCCCGGCGCATTGAGATTGGCCGCGTCCACCACTTCGCCCTGCGACGCTTCGGCGCAAGCCGCGCGCACGTCATCAATCTCCAGCCCCATGAGCGCCGCCATTGCGCCTTCTCCCTCCGGCACGGCTTCCTGCATTGCCTGGGCACGAAATCTCACCAGTGGCACGGCATCGGCAAAAGACAAGGCTCCCGCCGCCACCAGTGCCGAATACTCGCCCAGGCTATGTCCGGCCACCAATGCCGGTTTTGGACCTCCTGCCGCCAGCCAGGCGCGATATGCGGCCACACCGGCGGTCAACATCAAGGGCTGTGTATTGACGGTCAGAGCCAAGCGTTCAGCCGGGCCGACAGATACCATTTGCCACAAATCCTCGCCAAGCGCCTCGGACGCTTCGGCAAAAGTCTCGCGAATGACCGATGAGTCGCCGTACCCGTCCATCATGCCGACGGATTGAGAACCCTGTCCGGGAAAAACCAGTGCGAAAGTCATCTTTTTTTCCGTTGATCAAAAGGAACCGGCGTCGAAACCGGTCAAAAGTCGATGAGTGCCGCGCCCCAGGCAACTCCCCCTCCGATTCCCTCGAACATGACCCGTTGACCAGGGCGGATGCGTCCATCGCGTATCGCGCAATCGAGTGCAAGCGGAATCGAAGCCGCCGAGGTATTGCCGTGGACGTCAACCGTCGTCACAACCTTTTCCATCGGCAACCCAAGACGTTTGGCCGTGGACTGGATGATACGGATATTGGCCTGATGCGGAACCAACCAGTCGATGCTGTCCTGTGGCACACCGGCGAGATCAATGACTTCGTGCGCCACTTCTTCCAGCACCTTGACCGCCAGCTTGAAGACCGTCTGCCCGTGCATGCGCAGGAAAGGGTCCCCCGTCACCAAGCCTCCGGAAACATGACCAGGAACCCAGAGAACCAGGTGATGACTGCCGTCCGCGTGAAGCGCCACGGCACGCACGCCAGGTTTATCTGAAGCTTCCAGCACCACTGCACCTGCGCCGTCACCGAACAGCACACAGGTGCTGCGATCGGTCCAGTCGAGGAGGCGCGAAAACACCTCGGCCCCAATGACCAGCGCCCGCCGATGGCTACCCGAACGGATGAACTTCTCTGCGGTAGCCAGCGCATAGACGAAACCACAGCAAACCGCCTGCACATCGAACGCCGCGCAGTTGTTTTCGATGCCAAGCCCGGCCTGTACCAGCGTCGCCGTGCTCGGAAAAATGAAATCGGGAGTCGATGTCGCGACAATGACGAGGTCGATATCGTCAACGGTGCAACCGGCTGCCTCGATGGCGCGGCGTGCCGCGACCAGCGCCAGTTCGCTCGACCCTGTATCGGGCGCAGCAAAATGGCGGGCGCGAATCCCGGTACGGGCCGTGATCCATTCATCCGAAGTATCAACGCCACGCTTGACCAGATCATCGTTCGTGATCGGTTCTCCCGGCAGATAACTGCCCGTCCCGGCGATTCTTGCGTAGATCATGCGTTCTCCCCGTTCGAGGCCATCATCGTTTCCATCCTGTCCCGGATGCGTTGAATCAGGTTATTGCCAACGGCATCGGCTGCCCGAATGAGTGCCTGTTCAAAAGCATAGGTGTCGGCCGATCCGTGACTCTTCAATACCACGCCACCACGCAAACCAAGCAGCACCGCTCCATTGTAGCGACCAGGATTGGCCCGGTGCTTGAACCGTCTGAGTACCGGCAAGGCCAACAGGCCCATCAACATCGAGAGCGGCCCGCTCCTGACTTCCTGGCGCAGGAAGGTTGCAAGCATTTTTCCCAGCCCCTCGCTGGTCTTGAGCGCCACATTACCGACGAAACCATCGCAGACCACAACATCGGTCGTTCCCTTGAAGATGTCGTCCCCTTCGATGTAACCGTAGTAATTGAGATTGCTCGCACGCAACAACTCGGCAGCCCGTCGGGTCAGTTCGTTGCCCTTGATCTCCTCGGTTCCGACGTTGAGCAACCCCACCGTCGGACGTTCGTTATGATCGAGCGCCGATGCCAGCAGTGTGCCCATGACTCCGAACTGAAACAGGTGTTCGGGTGTGCAATCGACATTCCCCCCCAAGTCGAGGGCATAAGTATGCCCCTTGATCGTAGGCAACGCGAAACAAATCGCCGGACGATCGATACCGGGAAACGTCTTGAGCGCAAAACGGGAAATCATCACCAGCGCACCGGTATTGCCCGCCGACACTGCAGCCTGGGCCTTGCCGTCCTTGACCAGGAGGAGCGCCACACGCATCGAGGAATCCCTCTTGGCGCGCACGCTCGTCGGTGGTTCGTCCATCTCTACCACCTGGGTGGCATTGTGGATATGCAGCCGCGACTTCAACCCCGCATGGGCATCTTTCACCAGAGGAACCAGCGCTTCCTCACGTCCAACAAGAATCGCTTCGGCATCGGGATGCTTTTTCAAAAAAGCCAGTGCGGCCGGTACGGTAACAACCGGTCCATGGTCCCCCCCCATGCAATCAACTGCAATGGTGATCTTCATCGTTTCCCCGCATGACAAAAAAACGGCGAGGGCATACGCACCCTACGCCGATTTTCCGGATTTCCGAACGATGATTACTCGTCCTTGCCTTTTGCCACTTTTTTCCCGCGGTAGAAACCGTTCGGGCTAATGTGATGCCGCAAATGAACCTCCCCCGTGGTCGGCTCGACGGCCAACGCCGGCGTGCTCAGAGAGTCGTGAGAGCGATGCATGCCGCGCTTGGACGGCGACTTCTTGTTCTGTTGAACAGCCATAAAATACTCCTGAATTACAAAGTTCCCTTGTCTTGCAAGCCCGCAAGCTTGGCGAAGGGTGATTCCCTGCGTACGCCGGTTCCTGCCACCTCAGGCATCCCGCAATCAGCATGCCTGGGCGCTATCGGCAACGCGAGGATGATTTCATCCTCAACCAGCGACAACACATCGAGCCCGCCATCGCCATCTATTTCGATCACGTCAGCCTCGTCATTTTCAAGTTCGTCCTCGGGCAAATCCTGCCCTGCACGAACCGGCAACAAGGTCACCTCGATCACCAGATCCCAATCCAATCCGCCGAGGCAGCGCTGGCAACGCAACATCAACTGCCCGCTTACCACGAGATCAAGCCTGGGGTTACCCTCGGCATCGAGACTGCCGAAAAGCCGCCAGCATATCACGCTTTCATTAACAGCAAGCTGATCTGCGAGGCGACCGAGGCGCACAGTCGGCACTTCGCCTTCCTGCATACCGCCCCCGGCGGCAAACTTGAAAACGTCAGTGATACGACCTGCACCTGTTCTGGCGATGTCTTGCTCGAACATAATCGGGCGATAGTATTATTCTTTGTCCTCGCTGTCAAAACACTCTTCTCCTGTGCCCAGCATGAATTCACACCCATATACGCCGCCACCCTCCCTACCCAGCCTCGTTCTGGCCTCGACCTCCATCTATCGTCGGCAGTTGCT
>JAITWP010000124.1 GCA_031285365.1 Azoarcus sp. | reverse complement strand
CGCGTAAGCGGGTAACCACGTAGTGGGGTGTTTCGAGATTCTGATCGGCAACAATGACAATCGGGGCATTATGGCGGCTTTCGATTTCAGCCAACGCGCTGCGTTTCTCGTTCAATAGGAAGTTGGCGATTTCCACCGGAGCCTGGATTAGGACTTGGCCGGTGTTCTCCTTCATGGCGTGTTCTTCAGATAGTCGCAGAATCGATAGCGACAGAGATTCGACACTGCGCATACGTCCGTGACCCTCGCAACGCGGACAGACAATCTGGGTAGACTCCCCCAATGACGGCTGTAACCGTTGCCGACTCATTTCGAGCAGGCCGAAACGGGAAATCCGGCCCAGTTGTATGCGCGCCCGGTCGACTTTGAGTGCTTGCTGCAGCCGTGCTTCCACCTCGCGCTGGTGTTTGTTGGAGGCCATGTCGATGAAATCGATGATGACCAAGCCACCGAGGTCGCGAAGCCGCAACTGGCGGGCGACTTCTTCCGCCGCTTCCAGATTGGTGTGCAGGGCCGTTTCTTCGATATCGCCGCCTTTGGTGGCGCGTGCCGAGTTCACGTCGATCGCGGTCAGCGCTTCTGTCTGGTCGACGACGATCGAGCCTCCGGACGGCAGCCGGACTTGACGCTCGTAAGCGTCCTCAATTTGCGATTCGATTTGGAAACGGTTGAACAGCGGTATGGCGTCCTTGTACAACTTCAGTTTGCGCAGGTTCTGCGGCATGATCTGCCGCATAAAGTCTTGCGCGTCTTCGTAGAGTTCCTTGGTATCGATCAGGATTTCGCCGATGTCGGCACGCAGGTAATCGCGTAGTGCGCGGATGATCAGCCGGGATTCCTGGTAGATCAAAAACGGCGCCGGTTTGCTGAGCGCGGCTTCGGCAATGGCACGCCAGACACTGAGCAGATAATCGAGATCCCACTGCAATTCATCGGCATCGCGGCCTACGCCCGCCGTGCGGATGATGACGCCCATATCATCGGGAATGTTGAGTTTGTCCAATGCTTCCTTCAACGCGGCGCGATCTTCGCCTTCGATACGGCGCGAGACGCCTCCGGCGCTGGGCGAATTGGGCATCAATACCATATACCGCCCGGCCAGGGAGATGAACGTGGTCAATGCTGCGCCTTTATTGCCGCGTTCCTCCTTATCGACCTGGACAACGACTTCCTGACCTTCGCGCAGCAGTTCGCGGATGCCGGCTTTATGAGGGTCGACACCGGCTTGAAAGTAGTCGCGGGAAATTTCCTTCAGTGGCAGAAAGCCATGGCGTTCGGGGCCGTAATCGACGAACGCGGCTTCCAGCGAGGGCTCGACCCGGGTGATACGGCCTTTATATATATTGGATTTACGTTGTGCCTTGGATGGCTGTTCAATATCGATATCGTAGAGCGACTGCCCATCGACGATTGCGACGCGCAATTCCTCGGCTTGCGTCGCGTTAATTAACATGCGTTTCATTTGGTTTATGTTCCTGGTGCGCCATTTTGGTTGTTGCACGGAACGTCATGGTGTTTCGTCTCTGGAATCCAAGTCATTGCCACGAATGACGTTCAGCTTTTCGCGCAGGCGCGGTAAAGCGGAATCCGGCTTCCAGCGCCGCAACACCACGGCGTACCGTGGGGGCGCTTGATTAATTGGTTTTGGGGACCGGCGGCACATACCGAACCGCACGGAGTAAATTCATTTTTCGATACCCGAAGGTACCTGCGATGGCTGGATTGGTTCGCAAGCCGTACTATGGCCTTTCCAGCGACAAGTGACCGGCGCTGGCTCGGATAGCCGGGCTTTCGGTCCCGGCGGTGTTTCTTCCTGCGGAATCAAACCCTTACATCGTTGCGAAAGTCTAACAGAATTTTGATGGCCGGAATGAACGAATCATTTTCACACTTATCTTCTCAAAGCCCACCGGCGGTTCGAACCGTGAAGGTGCCAGAGGATCGCGTTGGGCAGCGGATTGATAATTTTTTGTTAAATCACCTTAAGGGCGCGCCTCGCAGCTTGATTTATAAACTGATGCGCAGTGGGCAAGTAAGAGTAAACGGACGCCGCACCAAAGCTGAGTACAGGCTTGAGGCAGGCGATGAGATACGGATTCCGCCGTTGCATATCGCCGGTTCGGGTGACAAAGGAACGCCTGCCGTGTCGTTGATGCGACGCCTGGAAGCGTCGATCATCCATGAAGATGCGTACATCCTGGCGATTGACAAGCCTTCGGGTATCGCCAGTCATGGCGGCAGCGGGGTCGCTTTCGGGGCGATCGAGGTGTTGCGTGCATTGCGGTCGGAGCAATCGCTGGAACTTGCGCATCGGTTGGACCGTGATACGTCCGGATTATTGGTATTGGCGAAAAAACGTTCGGCGCTGATCGAATTGCAGGCGCTGATGCGTGAGGAAGGCGGAATCCAGAAGTGTTATCTGACCTTGTTGACGGGAAGATTGCCCGGAGGGGGCATGCTCGTCGATGCGCCATTGCAGGTGGGACTGCGGCAGGGGGGAGAGCGGCATGTTCAGGTCAAACCGGGAGGGAAGCCTTCCCGAAGCCACTTCCGGGTTCTGCCGGTTTCTAGCCTGACCTCACAATACGATTGCCCACCACGCCGCTCCAGAAC
>JAITWP010000055.1 GCA_031285365.1 Azoarcus sp. | reverse complement strand
CCGGAGAACTCGAAATGCCTCGTCCCTTTCTTTCACCCCGCAACGACCTGGTCTTCAAGCTGCTTTTCGGAGATGCCCGAGACACCGGCCCTCTGACCGATTTCCTCAAGGCTGCGCTCGATCTGCCTGCTGAGGATTTCCTGGACATCGTGCTCGTCGACCCGCATCTGATCTTTGATGGCATCGACGACAAGCGTGGCATTCTCGACGTCAAGGCCAAGACCGCTACCGGCAAACTGATAGACATCGAAATCCAGGTCGCCGAACGGCCTCAGATGCGGGAGCGTATCGTCTTTTATCTCTCCCGCATGATCGCCGAACAGATCAACCGGGGCGAGGACTACCACAAAATCGAGCGTTCCATCTGCATACTGATTACCGACTACATTCAGATTCCGGAAAACGACTGTTACCACAACCGTTACCGGCTGTATGATCCCAAGACCGGTTCAGAATTCACTGACCTCGTGGAAGTGAACACCCTCGAATTACCGAAATTGCCGCACAATACGGACGGTACCGCATTGTGGGACTGGTTGAAATTTCTGTCGGCGCGACAGGAAGAGGAGATGAAGATGCTCGCAGAGAAAAACCCCCAGATTGCCAGAACGGTTGGACGATATCAGGAACTCACGGAAGACGAACGCACACGGCTGCTGGCCGAATCCCGCGAGAAGTGGGAATGGGACATGCGGGCGATCCAGAAGAAAGGGCTTGAGGAAGGACGCAAAGAAGGCCGCGAAATTGGGCGTGAAGAAGGCCGCGAAGAAGGCCGCGAAGAAGGCCGTGAAGAAGGCCGTGAAGAAGGACTTCTCGCCGTTGCTCATGTTGCCCTGAAGAAGAACATGCCCATCGAAGAGATCATGGCGCTGACAGGACTTTCCAGAGAGAAAATACAGTCCCTGCCACGTTGAGTCACTCTTCTGACTCGGTAACCCTCTCGTTTGCGGGAATAACAGGAGGCAGTTCCAATCGTTCGCTCCTGGGCGCCATTTTTATGCTGCAGCCATCGCAGAATTCATGCAAAACAAAAGGCTTGCAGGTTTTGACACCGTGCAAGCCTTTGGCTTTTTTGGTAGGGGCACAAGGACTCGAACCTTGGACCTACGGATTAAGAGTCCGCTGCTCTACCAGCTGAGCTATACCCCCGGAAAAGAGGGGCGAACTATAAACGAAATCGTCCTGTCCTACAAGCTGGAAGTGGGGCTGGCACTCAGATTCAGCCCTGGATGCGTCCGCCGCGCTGCCGGGCGAATGGGCCGGTGAGCGCGCCCAGGCCGGTGCTGCCGTGGGCGTGACAGATGGCGCAGGCCAGGGCGTCAGCGGCGTCCGCCTGCGGTTCGCCAGTGAGCGACAGCAGCCGGGCAACCATGTGCTGAACTTGCTCCTTGCTGGCCTTGCCCTGACCGACGACGGCCTGCTTGACTTGTAATGCGGTGTATTCGGCGACCGGCAACTCAAGAGAGACTGCGCCGCAGATGACCGCGCCGCGCGCCTGCCCAAGGAGAAGGGTGGACTGGGGATTGACGTTGACGAAGACTTTCTCGATAGCGGCAATATTAGGGCGGTAGGTTTCGATGATTTCGCGGACGCCATCGAGAAGAGTCTTGAGACGATCCGGCAGGGGACGGTCGCTACCCTCGCTGGTGCGGATGCAGCCGCTGGCAACGTAGCGCAGGCGGTTGCCGGTTGCGTCGATGATGCCGAAGCCGGTAATCCGTAATCCCGGATCGAGTCCGAGAATACGGGTGGTGGTGGGGGTAGTGGTAGCGATGGAGGGGGTGTCCGACATGACGGTTATTCGCTGTTGAGTACGGCGGAAGTGTAGACCTCCTGTACGTCGTCAAGGGCTTCGAGGGCGTCGAGCAGTTTTTGCATGCGCTGGCTTTCTTCGCCGGAGAGGATAGTTTCGTTCAGCGGTTTCATTGTGACTTCGCCGAATTCAGGCTTGAACCCGGCGGCTTCCAGTGCCTCACGCACGGCGGAAAATTCCCACGGGCCGGTGACGACTTCGATGGAACCGTCGTCGTTGGTGACGATGTCTTCGGCTCCGGCTTCGAGCGCGGCTTCCATCAGGGCGTCTTCATCGGTTCCGGGGGCGAAGAGCATCTGCCCGCAGTGTTTGAACTGGAAGGCGACGCAGCCGTCCGTGCCCATGCTGCCGCCGTACTTGCTGAAGGCGTGACGCACGTCGGCGACGGTGCGGTTCTTGCTGTCGGTGAGGCAGTCGATCATGACCGCCGCGCCCGCGATGCCGTAGCCTTCGTAGCGCGCTTCTTCATAGACGACGCCCTCCAGTTGGCCCGTGCCGCGCTTGATGGCGTTTTCGATGGTGTCCTTGGGGACGGATTCGGCCTTGGCCTTGTCGATAGCGAGCCGCAGGCGCGGATTGGCGTTGACCTCACCGCTGCCCAGCTTGGCGGCGACGGTGATTTCCTTTATCACCTTGGTGAAAATCCTGCCTCGCTTGGCGTCCTGACGGCCCTTGCGATGCTGGATGTTGGCCCATTTGGAATGACCTGCCATGAGTTGAATCCCTGAGAACAGCGTTGTGTCTGGAAGACGACATATTTTAGCGGTTCAGATGCCCCCTATCCATAGGCGTTGCGCCGGAGAATGGGATAATGCGTGCCCATTCTGTTTTTTTTGTTTTCATATGTCTGTCATTCAATGGTTTCCGGGTCACATGAATTCCGCGCGCAGGGCGTTTGCCAAGGCGCTGGCGGCAGTGGACGTGGTCATCGAGGTGACGGACGCGCGCCTGCCCGCAGCGAGCAGCAATCCGATGATCGAGGAGTTGCGGCGCTTTCGGAATCGCCCTTGCCTGAAGCTGCTCAACAAGGCCGATCTTGCCGATCCGGAGGCGACCCGCGAATGGATGGCGTACTACAACGCCCAGCCCGATGTGCGGGCAATGGCGGTTTCGGCGAAGCATCCGGCGGACGTGGGGCGTATTCCGGCGATGGCCCGGCAGCTTGCGCCGCACCGCTTTGGGGCGGAAAAACCTCTGCGAATGATTCTGGCGGGTATTCCGAACGTGGGGAAATCCACGCTGATGAACGCGCTCCTCAAACGTCGCGTGGCAAAGGTCGGCGATGAACCGGCGGTGACGAAGAGCCAGCAGACGCTCGACCTGGGGCCGGGAATGACGCTGACGGACACGCCGGGTTTGATGTGGCCGAAGATCGAACATGACGCAGATGGTTTCATGCTGGCCGCCAGCCACGCGATTGGTCGCAACGCGGTGATCGACGAGGAGGTGGCGGTCAATCTGGGAGCGATCCTGCTGGTGCGCTATCCGGCACTCATCGAGGCCCGTTACCGGGTTGAAGTGGCCGGACTGGATGGGGAAGGATTGCTGGAACACATCGCCCGACAGCGTGGTTGCGTGCGCAAGGGCGGTGGACTCGATCTGGAAAAGGCGGCAAACGTTTTTCTGACGGATTACCGCGCGGGAGCGCTGGGCCGTATTAGTCTGGAGACGCCGGAAAGCCGCCAGCGGATGCTGGCGGCAGCGGCAGATGCTTCTAAAGCCTGAAGCGGTGGACCGTTTCCTGGAGTTGCGTGGCGCGGTCGGACAAGGCGTGTATCGCCAGGGCAATTTCGCGCAGAGCGGTGGTATTGTCTTCGCTCATGGTAGCGATGCATTCGACATTCTTGGCGATTTCGGAGCTGGTCGTGGACTGCTCGGAGAGCGCGTGCGAGATTTCCGATACGGCGCTGAGTACCGAGTCGGAGGAGTCGTTGATTTTTCCGACGGTCGTGCCCGCGCGCTCGGACAGGTCGACGGTAGTTCTTACCCCTTCGCTCTGTTGGCGCATGGTTTGAACGGCGTGCGAGGTTCCGTTACCGATCAGGGTTACGATGCGGGCAATGTCCTCGGTGGAAGCGGAGGTGCGCTCGGCAAGCTTGCGTACTTCGTCGGCGACCACGGCAAAACCCCGGCCCTGCTCGCCGGCGCGTGCCGCTTCGATGGCGGCGTTCAGGGCCAGCAGATTGGTCTGGTCGGCCACTTCCTTGATGATGTTCACTACCGAGGCGATTTCACGCGACTGTTCTCCAAGTTC
>JAITWP010000050.1 GCA_031285365.1 Azoarcus sp. | reverse complement strand
CACGGTCTTGAAAAATACGATGCTGGCTTCTGCTTTGGGGTCGTAATCCACGCTGGTGGCATACAAATCCAGCACCTGCCGGTACAGCACTTTCTTGCTGGAACGGATGTCACGGATGCGGTCAAGCAGTTCTTTCCAGTAGTTGCCGCCGCCAAGGTTTTTCAGGCGGGCATCATCCATCGTGAAGCCCTTGACCAGATATTCGTTCAGACGTTCGGTAGCCCAGATGCGAAAGGCCGTGGCAATGTGTGAACGTACCCGGTAGCCCACAGAGATGATCGCGTCAAGGTTGTAAAAAGGGAGCGAACGGGTCACTTGACGGCTCCCCTCGATGCGAACCCGTCGGAATTCCCGACAGGTTGCTTCCTGGCTCAATTCACCTTCGGCGTAGATATTGGCAATGTGCTCAACGACATTGGTGCGCGAGGTCTGGAACAGATCAGCAAGCTGCTGCTGCGTGAGCCAAACCGTCTCCCCTTCCAGCCGCACATCGACGGCGGGCGCACCACGGCGCTGATACAAAATGATGTTGCCGCCAGGTTGCTCATTCATGTGGCTTCACTTTGCTTTTTAATCCCGTCGAATTTGACGGGATTGGAGTTTTTCAGAAAGATTCGCTACATAGTGCGTAGCGAATTGCCGTGCTGTCATCCGCTGTTGGGCAATGTCGGCGTAAAACGGCTCATCTTTCATTGTGGCGGTTTCGCCATATTTACCAATTCGGCTCATGGCTTTTTCTCCTCGTCGCTCTTATCCCGCCCTGCCACGTCCCCTGGTAGCGTGTAGCGCTGGTCGGGATGGTTCTCCATCTCCGGGATGGTGTAGGCCAGCAGACCTTCGGCCACCATGGGACTCAGGTAGTCCCGTACCAGGGGTTTGGGTTCGCGGCGGTGCAGGATGGCCGTCAGCTCCCGGGCGCTCAGAGCCTGCCAGCGGCACAGGTCCATGATCAGGCTGCGCAGCACCTCCCGCCGGGGCTTGCTCCCAGGCTCGGGAACGCGGGCAGCCAGATCCGGGGGAATAGTCGCCAGGATCTGGTGACTATCCCGCGGAGCCTGGTAACTATTTGCGTTTGACTGGTGTGTATCCGCCCCAGCCTGGTGCGTATTGGCCCGACCGTTCAGGGTGGCCGCAACAGAGGAACCGGGAACGTAGTAGGTGCGGCTGCCCGCTCCTTTCATCTCCAGCAGGCCGAGGTCGCGCAGTCGGCGCAGGTGGCCGGAAGCGTTCAGCGTGTCAGCGCGGTTGATAGCCCGATAGGCGGCGTTGTCGATGGCGCCCAGCTCGCGGACAAACACCAGAGCGCGGGACTCCTCATCGCTGAGGGGTTCCCGGGTCAACTGCCGTAGCCAGGCCAGATCGTCAGGTCCCAGGAAGTGATGGAACAGGAAGGTGGCGACAAACTGATCCGGGCGGCGGGAAGATTCGAGGGTGGGTGGCAGCAGGTCGTGTGCCAGCATCAGCTCCCGCATGGCGCGGATGCCGCTGCCCTTGGTTTCGGCGATGTTCACTTCATGCAGGACGGCAGCGATGCGCGGATTGCGCGTTTCCGACCCGGGCTCGCCCAATTGCTCCTCGGCCTTGATGGAGTGGCCGGGGTTGCGGATTTCCAGGCGATTGACGTAACGGATGATCTGGATCGCGCTGTGAATGCGGTAGCTGCGATGCATGACGGCGTTGACGATGGCTTCGCGGATGACGCGCAGTGGCAGAGTCGGTTCGTCTTCTCGCGCCAAGGCGCCTTCGGGCAGGGAGAAGGACTGAAGCAACTCTTCCCGCACGGTGTTGGTGGCGCGGCGAATGGCCGTGAACAGCGGCGCACGGATTTCCAGGGTATCGAAGCGGTGATCCGGGTTTTCCACCCATTGCCGACCGGGTACGCGGATGTAGTCGATGCGCATCATGGGAAAGCAGCGGCGCAAGGCCATCGTGGTGCCGAAGAGTACGATGCCCGCGACCGTGGGTTTGAGGCGCCCGTTGTCATGCCTGGCGCAGCCGAGCGAGCGCAGCAGGTCTTCGTTCGACCAGGCCAGCTCTTCCGCATCGGGATTGATCGCCCGGCGCTGCTGGCGGTAATCGTCGATGGCGGCCGGATCGATGTCGTCCATTTCGGTGTCGGGGAGTAACGCCGCGTCAAAGGTGTCGATCTGGTGGCCTGCGTACAGGGCGATCAGATCGTCTTCGGTGCATTCCTGGTCGGTGGAGCCGATGCGCCGGTATGCGCCGCGTGGAAGCCCCAGGTTCTGGATATAGAGGGGCTTTTCGGTCGGTGCGGCCTCGGGCATATAGACGACGATGACGGTTTTGCCGTCCAGCGCTTCGACCGCAACGCGAGGCCTGAGCGGGCGATTGAATACGCTGGCGCACTGGCTGGCGAGGTCAGACTGAATCTTGTCGGGATTGTCGATGCCGGTGATGCGATAGACGTTGGAAAACAGATCGTCCTGGTCGCGTGTAACTCCCAGCAGCAGATAGCCGCCACCCAGGCCGGGCTCGTTGGCAAAAGCGCATATCGTCTCCATGACGGAGCGATCAATCTGGCGTGCCTGTTTGGCCTCGATGCGATGCGACTCATCGAGTGCCGCGAGCTCTTGAAGTAAGTCTTCCGCGCTTCGCATCACGCCCCTCCATCCTCAAGATCGGCCACGATGGCGTCGATCTGTGTGCGCAACTCCGCCTGCCGCGCGACGATGCGGGCGATGTCGGCATTGAGGGCGCGAATATCCACGGCCTCGTTGGTCTCGGCCTGCTCAACGTAAGACGACACGGCGATGTTGTAGCCGTTGGCCGCAACGTCGGCGTTTTCGACCAACTTGGCAAAGTGCGCCGCATCCTTTCTCGCGGTGAAGGCATCGAGAATCTTTCTCTGGTTCGCGTCAGTGAGCTTGTTCTTGTTGCCGCTTCGCACGAATTCGGCGGAAGCGTCGATGAACAGCGTGGCGTTGTCGCGCTTGGACTTCTTCAGCACGATGATGCAGGTGGCAATCGTGGTGCCGAAGAACAGATCGGGGGGCAACTGGATGACGGTATCGACGTAATTGTTATCGATCAGGTACTGGCGAATCTTCTGTTCCGCGCCGCCGCGATACAGTACACCGGGGAATTCGACGATGGCCGCCGTGCCGCTGGT